>JAKEGQ010000068.1 GCA_022615475.1 Candidatus Methylomirabilota bacterium
GGGCGGCAGCCGCAAGAGTTGAGCACCGCTGCCAGGCGATCGGCCGTGGCCCGCAGGCCGGACGGGGCCGGTGGGACGTCGATCTCCGGCTCGGGCGGGACGGTAAAGTGGTGGCCGGTCGGCTCAACAGACTGGGGCCGCGGGAGCAGCAGAGAAAGGCGACTGTTCATCGCCAGCGCGGCTCGCCAGGATGCCACCAATAGGTGGTTGCTGGTCGGTGATTAGCGACTGGTGTTCTCAACACCTGACACCCAACACCCGGAAAGCTGACTGGCTGCTTCCTGGGGGCTAGCCAGTTCGGGCCTCGTCAAAAACGAGATCGCCGTGCTTCTTGATGTAATCGACGACCCCCCCCTCCTGAAGGATCGTGAGCATCACGGGCGGGATCCGTCCGGTTGCGAGCTCCTTCTGCCGGGTGCGGTTATGGACCACTCCGTGCTTCAAGTCAATTTCGATCTCGTCCCCGTGGGCGATCTGATCGCTGTCCACGGTCAGGGCCGGCATGCCGATATTGAAGCAGTTCCGGTAAAAGATTCGGGCGAAGCCCTTGGCGAGCACCACTGGGACCCCGGCCAGCTTGATCAGGCGCGCGGCGTGCTCGCGGCTCGACCCCTGTCCGAAGTTCCTGCCCCCCACCACGATGTATGTCTGGTCCCCTTTGAGTGCCGCCGGGGCGAAATCTTTGTCGGCGTCCTCGAGGAGGTGCTTGACGAATTCCGGCAGGTTGTCGCGGAGGTGGGCGTACCGTCCCGGGGCGATGAGGTCGGTCGAGATGAAGTCGCCGAACTTCCAGGCCTTCCCCCGAATCACCATGGCGTGTCACCTACGCGAGGAAACGTCGCGGGTCCGTGATTTTCCCCTCGACGGCTGTTGCGGCGGCGGTCCAGGGCGAGGCGAGGTACAGGAACGAATTGGGATTCCCCATGCGCCCCTTGAAGTTGCGGTTCTGGGTCGCCACGCATACCTCGCCATCCGACAGGAGCCCGAACTGCATCCCTGGGCAGGGCCCGCAGGCGGCATGACCGATCACCGCACCGGCCTCCTCCAGGATCTGGATGTACCCTTCCGTCAAGGCCTGGTGGTAGACCCACCGTGAACCGGGGTAGACCAGCATTCGGGTCCCCTTCGCGATTCGCCGTCCTTTCAGGATCTCTGCAGCGGCCTTGAAATCCTCCAGGCGTCCATTCGTACACGTTCCCAGGAAGACCTGGTCGACCTTGACCCCTTCCTTTTCGACCTCGACCGCCCGCTTGATATTGCCCGGCGTGTGAGGGACGGCCATGAGGGGTTCGAGCGTCGAGCAGTCGATCTCGATCACCCGCTCGTAGGCGGAGTCCGGGTCCGCGGCGAGCGCCTTCCACTCCTTCTCTCGGCCATGGGTCCGCATCCAGCGTCGGGTCTCTTCATCCGAGGGGAACAGGCCGAGTTTGGCTCCGCACTCCTGAGCCATGCTCGTGATGGTGAAGCGGGCGTCCATCGAGAGGTGCCGGATTGTTTCCCCGCCGTACTCCATCGCCTTGTACACCGCCCCGTCCTCGCCGATGACCCCAATAATAGAGAGGATGATGTCCTTGGACGAGACACCGAGGGGCAGCCTTCCTTTGAGCTCGAAGCGGATCGTCTCCGGAACGCGGAACCATTGCTTGCCCAGCGCCATGGCAACGGCGGTGTCGGTCGAGCCCATCCCAGTGGCGAACGCAGCCATCCCGGCGGCCGTGTTTGTGTGCGAGTCCGCCCCCACGATTACGTCTCCAGGCTTTACGTATCGCTCGGAGATGACCACATGGCTGATCCCTTCACCGACGTCCGCCAGCAGACACCCGGTTGTCTTGACGAAATCCCGGAGCCTCTTGTGCATCGCGGCGTACTCGGGCCGCCCCGGCGGACCCAGGTGATCCAGGACGATCATGGCCCGGTCCGGGTGCTTCAGGGTGTCCTTCCCCATCAGCTGACGGATCACGTCGAAGGTGAGGGTCCCGGTGCCGTCCTGCACGAGCGCCAGGTCCACGGGACAGATCACGACATCTCCGGCATGCACGTTTCCGCCAAGCTTCTGGGAGAGGATCTTTTCTGCCATGGTCATGCCCATGCGTCTATCCTTCTAGAATCACTCTACCGGTTGTGGGTCCAGGCGTCAAGGCGCGCAGGGCTTTTCGCCTTGAATCTCGCTCCCCCGGGGGGTATCATGGTTCGCCACACTGCACCAGACCGACCGCCGAGGAGCGGACCATGCCGGAAACAAAGACCATGGTGATCAACATGGGGCCGCAACACCCCTCGACCCATGGGGTCTTGCGGTTAGTGCTCGAGCTTGACGGGGAGGTGGTCGTCAAGGTCACCCCACATATCGGATATCTCCATACCGGCATGGAGAAGATCATGGAGTCGAAGCGCTATCAGCAGGCCATCACCGTGACCGACCGCTTCGACTATCTGGCCCCCATGTCGAATAACCTGGCCTTCGTCTTGAGCGTCGAAAAACTCTTGGGGATCGAGGTGCCGGAACGGACCCGGGTCATCCGCGTCCTGCTCACGGAGCTGACGCGGATCAATAGCCATCTCGTGGCGTTAGGGACGTGGGCGCTCGAGATCGGGGCCCAGAGCGTCTTTCTCTATTGTTTCCGAGAGCGGGAGCGGATCCTCGACATCTACGAGATGGTGAGCGGGGCCCGGATGATGTCGAGTTACTTCCGGGTGGGGGGACTGATGGCCGACCTCCCGGAAGGCTTTGACC
>JAKEGQ010000069.1 GCA_022615475.1 Candidatus Methylomirabilota bacterium
CGTTTTCTTGCTTGCCAAGCCCAGACCCTCGGGGTATAATCCGCCCGATATTACCCCCCTGTTTTGCCCATATCGAGCTTTGCCCTATCACGAGTCGTGTGTCGTCCTCCTTCCCCGCCTCGACCGAGGAGGAAGATCATGGAGCCATCCCAGGCGGATCTCAAGAAAACCCCGTTGAACGCGGTCCATCGGCAGATGGGAGCCCGCATGGTTCCCTTTGGCGGCTGGGACATGCCGGTGCAGTACTCGGGTATCCTGGAGGAACACCGAGCCGTGCGGGGGGCTGCCGGCCTCTTCGACATCAGCCACATGGGCGAGATCGAACTCAAGGGGCCGTCCGCCCTGGCCGCCGTGCAGTCCCTCGTGACGAGCGATGCCTCCAGGCTCCAGGTGGGCCAGGTCCAGTATGCGGCGCTCTGCTACGACAACGGGACGTTCGTGGACGACCTGACGGTGTACAAGATGGCCGACGATCATTTCATGTTGACCGTCAATGCCTCCAATATCGAGAAGGACCATGCCTGGATTGCGGAGCGGGTCAAAGGGCGGGCGGAGGTCAGGAATATCAGTGACGAAACCGCCCTCATCGCCGTGCAGGGCCCCAGGGCTCCTGAGATTCTCCGCAAGCTCACCCCCGTGGATCTGAGCCAGATCCGATATTACTGGTTCCAGCGGGGGAAGGTACTGGACGTGGACGCGATCATCTCCCGGACCGGGTACACGGGAGAGGATGGGTTCGAGATCTATTGCGATCCCCGTCACGCGGCGACCCTCTGGTGGCGCCTCCTGGAGGTGGGGAAACCGCACGGAACGATGCCGGTAGCGCTCGGGGCGAGGGATACCCTCCGCCTCGAGGCCAAGATGGCGCTCTACGGCAATGATATTGATGACAAGCATACGGTCCTCGAGGCCGATCTCGGCTGGATCGTGAAGTTCGAGAAGGGGGAGTTCATCGGCCGGGCCGCACTCCAGAAGCAGCAGGCGGCGGGGCTCAAACGGAAACTCGTGGGGTTCGAGATGGTGGGCCGCGGGATCGCCCGCTCGCATTACAAAATCGTCAAGGACGGTCGAGAGATCGGCGAAGTCACCAGCGGTGGCCCCTCTCCCACCTTGGGCAAGAACATCGGGCTGGGGTACGTCGACATCGCGCATGCCAAGATCGGGACCGAGCTCGACGTCCTGATTCGGGCCGAGCCGGTCCGGGCCAGGATCGTTCCCACTCCCTTTTATAAACGCAAACGCTAACAGTTCACGGTTCACCGTTCATGGTTCACGGACGGACCCCGGATTGATCGTTAGGCATGGAGAAGGTTGCATTCTTCTGTGAACTGTGAACCCTGAACCGTGAACTCATGAGGAGGGCATTATGAGCGTACCGGAGGGGCTCAAGTACACCAAGGAACACGAATGGGTCAAGGTCGAGGGGGATAAGGGACGGGTCGGGATCACCCACTACGCCCAGGATCAGCTGGGGGATGTGGTGTTCGTGGAGTTGCCGAAGAAGGGACGGAAGCTCCGCCAGATGGAAACCTTCGGGGTGGTGGAGTCGGTGAAGGCGGTCTCGGATCTCTTCTCTCCGCTCGGCGGGGAGGTGGTAGAGATCAATGGGGAGCTCGAGCGGAAGCCGGAGCTCGTCAACGCCGACCCCTACGGGAAAGGGTGGATGATTCTGGTCAAGATCGCCAACTCCAAGGAGCTGAATAATCTCCTCTCCGCGTCGGAGTACACCGCGTTCCTGAAGAAAGCTGGAGGAGGGCACTGATGCGATACATTCCCAATACTGATGCCGACTGCAGGGCGATGCTCCAGGCGATCGGCGTCCGTTCGGTGGAGGAGCTGTTTGGGGATATTCCCCCCGCCGTCCGCTTGAAGCGCCCGCTGAAGGTGCCACCGGCCATGTCCGAGTCCGAGGTGGGGCGGCATCTCAGAGCACTGGCAGCCAAGAATGCCGACGCCGACCGCTACAGCATGTTCCTTGGCGCCGGCTGTTACAACCATTTCAGCCCGGCCATCATCAATCATCTGGTCTTGCGCGGGGAGTTCCTGACCCCATACACCCCGTACCAACCCGAGGTCTCTCAGGGGACGCTGCAGGCCCTGTACGAGTACCAGAGCCTGGTGTGTCTCTTGACCGGCATGGAGGTGAGCAACGCCAGCATGTACGAGGGGGCTTCGGCGACGGCCGAGGCGGTCCTGATGGCCCAGCGGGTCACCGGCCGCAACAAGGTGGTGGTGGCGCGAGCCGTCCATCCCGAGTACCGGATGGTCGCCCGGACCTACGCCTCGCAACTGGGAATCTCGTTCCGCGAAGTTGCCTTCACCGAGGCGGGCGTGACCGACTTCAACCAGGTCCGGAAGGCGCTGGGTGATCAGGTGGCCTGCCTGGTGGTGCAGTCCCCCAACTTCTTCGGTGCCATCGAGGACCTCGCGCCGCTCGCGGAGGCGGCCCACGCGGTGGGGGCCCTCTTGGTCGTCGCCGTGGCCGAACCGGTCTCTCTGGGCCTCTTGAAGTCGCCGGGAGAATGCGGCGCCGACATCGTCACCGCCGAAGGGGCGGGGATGGGGACGGGGCTGAACTACGGCGGGCCGGCCGTCGGCTTCTTTGCGACCCGAGAGAAGTTCGTCCGGCACATGCCCGGGCGGTTGGTGGGCGAGACGGTGGACCGAGAGGGACGGACCGGGTATGTCTTGACGCTGGCGACTCGCGAGCAGCACATCCGGCGGGAAAAGGCGACCTCCAACATCTGTACCAGTGAGTCGCTCATCGCCAATATGTCGGCGATGTACATGGTGACCATGGGTCCAAAGGGCCTGCGAGAGGTCGCCCTGCTGAACCTGCGCAAGACGGCGTACGCCAAGGAGCAGCTGGCGAAGGTCCGCGGGTTCAGCATCCGCTTTACCGGCCCGACGTTCAACGAGTTTGTCCTGCGCACCAAGAAGAAACCAGGCGAGGTTCTCAAAGGTCTCCTCAAGCGGCAGATCATCGGCGGCTTGGACCTGGGGCGGTTCTACCCGGAGCTCAAGGATTGCCTCTTGGTCTGCGTCACGGAGCAGAAGAGCCGCACCGAGATCGACGCGCTGGCCAAGGCGCTGGGAGGTGGGCGATGAGCGGCACCGGAAACACGGTCGGCACGCGCGGGCTGGTCCTCAACGAGCCGTTGATCTTTGGGCAGGGCTCGCCGGGACGGGTGGGCTACTCGCTCCCGCCGAGCGACGTGCCGGAGAAGAAGGCCGAGGCCTTGATCCCCAAGCGGCTCCTCCGCGACGGCATCCCCGGCTTGCCCGAGGTGAGCGAAGTCGATGTCATCCGCCACTACACCCGCATCTCGCAGTGGAACTACTGCGTCGACCTGGGGTTCTACCCGCTGGGCTCCTGCACGATGAAGTACAATCCCAGGATCAACGAGGACATGGCCCGCCTCCCGGGGTTCGCCAAGGCGCATCCATACCAGCCCGAGGAGCTCACTCAGGGGGCGCTTCAGCTCATGTGGGAGCTGGAGCAGTACCTGGCCGATGTCAGCGGCCTGGACCGGGTCACGCTGCAGCCCTCGGCGGGTGCCCATGGTGAGCTTACCGGCCTCATGATGATCCGGGCCTATCACACCTCGCGGGGCAATCCCCGATCCAAGGTTCTGATCCCCGATTCGGCCCACGGGACCAACCCGGCGACGTCGGCGCTCTGCGGCTACCGCGTAGTGCCCGTCAAGGAGGGACCCCGGGGGGTCGTGGAGGCCAAGGCGGTGGCCGAGGTGATGGACGAGGAGGTCGCCGCCATCATGGTCACCAATCCCAACACCCTGGGGCTCTTCGAGGAAAACATCGTCGATGTCGCCAAGATCGTTCACGCCAAGGGGGGCCAGGTCTACTGCGATGGGGCCAACCTGAACAGTGTGATGGGGATCAGCCGCCCGGGCGATTGGGGAGTCGATGTCATCCAGATCAATCTGCACAAGACTTTCTCCCAGCCGCACGGCGGCGGCGGGCCGGGGGCGGGCCCCGTCGCCCTGAGAAAGCACCTGGCGCCGTTCATGCCGTTCCCGACGGTGGAGAAGAAGGGGAACGGTTTCATCCTCGATTACCAGCGGCCGAAGTCGATCGGAAAGGTGCGCGCCTTTGCCGCGAGCTTCGGGGTGCTGGTGCGCTCCTATACGTACATGCGGTCGATGGGGGCCGCCGGGCTCCGGCGCGCGGCCGAGGTCGCGATCCTCAATGCCAACTACATCCTCAGCCAGCTCAAGGGGGTCTACCACCTCCCGTACGATCGCCACTGCATGCACGAATGCGTCTTCTCCGATGCGGTGCAGGCCCGGAACGATATCCACACCCTCGACATCGCCAAGCGGCTCATCGACTACGGCTTTCATCCCCCGACCATCTACTTCCCGCTGATCGTCAA
>JAKEGQ010000070.1 GCA_022615475.1 Candidatus Methylomirabilota bacterium
GGCCGGCGCGGCGGCGGGCCCGAGATCGCTCTTGTTGACCACGAGGATTCGGGGCTGCGGCGACTCTGACCAGGCCTTGTGATCGAGGGGCGTAATGGGCTTGCTGCCGTCCACGACGACGATGGTGAGGTCGGCCCGCTCTAAGGCCTCCCTGGTCCGACGTAGACCCTCCGTCTCGACCGGGCCCTGCGGCTCCTCTCGAAGCCCCGCGGTATCGATGAGCCGAATTGGGAACCCGCGGATCTCGAGCTCCTCTTCTACGGTGTCCCGAGTCGTCCCAGGCACCACCGACACAATCGCCCGCTCCCTCCCGAGCAGGGCATTCAAGAGGCTCGATTTGCCCACATTGGGTCGGCCGGCGATCACGACGGTCGCCCCCTCCCGGAGGAGCCGCCCATCCCTCGCTTTCTGAATGAGGGTCCCTATGCCCTCTGCGATCCGATAGATCCTTTTTTCGACCTCACCGACTGCGGGAAACTCAAGCCCCTCCTCGGGAAAATCGACCGAGGCCTCAAGGCTCGCGAGCACCGAGAGAAGCTCTGCCCGAAGCTCTTCGACGCGCTCGGAGAGCCCCCCGCGAAGCTGTCGCACGGCAGCGGTAAGGCCGGCGTCGGTCTTCGCCCGAACGATTTCTAAGACCGCCTCGGCCTGGGCCAGGTCGAGTCGACCGTTCAAGAAGGCGCGGCGCGTAAACTCCCCAGCCAGGGCAGGCCGCGCCCCGTGCCGGAGGACCGTCTTGAGGATCGCCTGCACGGGGACGCGCCCGCCGTGGCCGTGCAGCTCCACCACATCCTCTCCGGTATAGGAGCGCGGTGCCCGCATCAGCAGCAGGATGGCCTCGTCGATCACCGCGCCCGTGTCCGGCTCCCCCACGTGTCCGTGGTGGATGGTATGGCTAGCGCATTGGCGGGGGTCGATACCCGAGGACGGGGAGAAGACTCGCGACGCCACCTCCAAGGCGTCAGGCCCGCTCAAGCGAACGATCCCGATGCCCCCCTCGCCCGGAGGGGTAGCAATCGCGGCAATCGTGTCCTGGAAGGGATCGCCCGGTTCGACTGCGCTCACCGCCCCTCCTTTCCCGCTCCCGCACCCACCGAGAGGCCGAGTCCCCGATTCATCCGGTACTGGTGTCCGATCTGGAGGACATTGTTCACCAGCCAGTAGAGGACGAGTCCTGACGGCATCCCCCAAAAAATGAAGGTGAACATCACCGGCATGATATAGAGCATCATCTGGGCCTGGCGGGGGTCCCCGCCCATGGGGCTCATCTTCTGCTGGATGAACATGCTGATTCCCATGATCACGGGGAGGCCGCGAACCGCGAACGCCTCGCCGACGTACGGGATGGCGAAGGGCACGACAAAGAGGGTATCCGCGACCGAGAGGTCGTCGATCCAGAGCGCAAACGGGGCGCGCCACAACTCGACCGAACTGGCCAGCGCGTTGTACAGGGCGATGAAGATCGGGATCTGGATCAGCATGGGGAGGCAGCCGCCCATGGGGTTCACCCCGTGACGCTTGTACAGCTCCATCGTCTCCTGATTCACCTTCTGGGGATTGTTCTTGTACCGCTCCTTGATCGCCTGAATCTTCGGCTGCATCGCCTGCATCGCCTGCATTGACTTGTGACTCTTCTGCGTGAGGGGGTAGAAGGCGATCTTCTGCAGGATGGTGATAATGATGATGGCGACGCCATAATTGCCGGTGAAATCGTGGATAAACCGGAGGAAGTAGAGGGCCGGTCGAGCCAGAAAATCGAACCAGCCCAGATCCACGAGCTTCTGAAGATCGTGGCCCGCCTCCCGGAGCCTCTCGATTTCCTTGGGCCCGGCGAAGAGCTTGAGCGCGAACCCGGCCTCGCCTCCGGGCGGAATCTTTACCGGGGGATACACCAGGCCCACCACGGGTCTGCCTTCAGCGTCCTTCCTCACCACACTTGAGGGGCCGGCCTCGCCGGGCATGAGGGCGACGGCAAAATAGCGGTCCTCGATCGCCGTCCAGGAAACGGTCCCGGGCTGGACGAGCTCTTGCTCGAGCTTCCCGAGATCGGGCTTGACGAGTTTGCCATCAATCCAGGCCGCCGGAATGGGCGTATCAACCCCCCGATCGCTGGTCCCGAGGCGGAAGCCCGGGCCCCACTCCACTCTCAGCGCGCCCCGAGTCGTCCCGCCCCCCACATTTATCAGTCGAAGCTCGACATCGGCCAGATATCTCCCGGGATGGAGCACCAGCGTCTTCTCCAGCACGATCCCCGACGCCTCCTGAAACTCCATGACAACCCGCTGGGGTTTGGTAGGATCGGGCGCCGGCCGCTCCACAATCCGATAGAGGCCCTGCCTCCCCTCTCCCCCTTCGACCCAAGCGCCAATGGGAGTGGCCGGGCTGCGGTCAGGAAGCAACCCCACGAGATCGACGAATCCGCTTTGCTCCTGGTATTTCTTGAGCTGCCAACTCGTAATGCCGCCTCCCCGATTGATCAGGACCACCTTGAGCAGGTCGGTCTCAAGCGTGATCGCCTCTTCCCTTTCGCCCCGCCTGGGGGTCCCGGGCAGCCGTGGTGTCCGCGCTTGGGGCTCAGGTGCCAGCGCCTTTGCCGCACGCTTCTCCTGGACCGCCTCCTTCTTTGGCTCGGTTTTTGGCTCACTCGGCGGAGGGGCCGGCGCGAAAAAGGCCTGGTACGCAAGGAGAACGATGACGGCCAGGGCGGCGGCCAAAATGGCCCTCCGCTCCATGTCTCCTCGATCGGGGTCCGGCAATTGAGTCACGGGTGCCTCCGGCGTACTCGCCTTCCCTCAGCGCACCGGATCAATTCCCCCGGGGTGAAGGGGATGACATCTGAGCAACCGGCCAACCGATAGGATGATTCCTGGAACCAGACCGTGCCTGCGAATCGCTTCCTCGGCGTAGGCCGAGCACGTGGGGACAAACCTGCAGGCGGGGGGGAAGAGTGGGGAGACAAACCGCCGATACAGCGCGATCGCCTTGAGGCTCAACCTAGCGAGACCGAGATCGGCGTGCCGATTCTTCCGCATAGTGAGGGGGGAGATCATGGAGGAGCCCGGCCTGTCTGAACAGACCCGCAATAATTTCCCGGAAGGTCTCGGGGTCGCCGCCGGAGAGATCTCGATGCACCACCACGACCAAGTCGACTCCGTCCGCCATCTTGGCCCGGTTCAGGCGAACGTACTCCCGAAGCCGCCGCTTGATGCGATTTCGCGTAACCGCGCCGCCGAGGCGCGAAGCGATCGCAAGCCCAAACCTCTGCCCAGGGCGGCTCCGACGCTGCACGAACACACTGAGGCCTCGGGCAGACACCTTTTCGCCGCCGCGGATGATTTCCCGAAACTCCTTCGTGGTGCGAATACGGTCCGCCCGCGAGAACCGAAGCCTCACCTTAGATCACCGTCAGCCGCTTTCTCCCCTTGGCCCGTCGGCGGGCCAAGACTCGCTGGCCCCCCGTGCTCTTCATTCGCCGGCGAAAGCCGTGGGTGCGCTTTCGCTTAATGCGGCTAGGCTGATAGGTGCGCTTCACTCCTTACGCCCTCTCCGAGTAGCGTCTCTCCGCCGAAGCGCCTCATCCTAGTCCTCTGCGATTCACTTGTCAATTTCAATCCACGCGGGCGCGGGAGAGGGCAAAAAGTACTTGTAATTTGTGGGGCCCGCATGCTATAAGAAGCGTGCCAAGTTCCAGCCCGGGCTTCTACCAGAAAACCCAGGGTCTGGCGGTACATCTGTTCCTGAGAGAGAACGTAACTATTTGAATTAAAAGGATGTTACGGGTTTTCCACACATGTGGACAATCGTGTGAGTAACTCAAAGCCTTGTCCTAAGAGCTCTGAGGGGGGGTCGAGGGAATAAATGCACGCCTGCTGCGGCTTGGCCGGTGTGGAAACGAATCAGGCCAGAGGTGGAGCGGCTTCGGGAGACGTTGCCCTCGTGAAGCGCGGAAGATCGGGCGCCCGCCGCGGGGAGTTGATAAGTCAGGGAACACGAATGGAACAGGTGTGGGGAACTGGGGAGAGGAGAGGAGCTCGAGATGTTTTCCCGTCTAATCCCCATGGCATTCCGTCCTCTGTCCCAAGGTAGACCTGCTCACTCTCGATGTTTCCGTATTTCCACAGGACCTCCTATCCTCTACGACTTAAGATATTATCTCTCTAGGTTATAGAGAGCTCACTCTTGTATAATGCATAAGAGAACCATGAACTCATAAAATAGAATAGGGAGGGAAGGTGATGCGTGTCCAAGTGGGTCGGAATGTATTCTTGAGCACCTTGGCGCAGGTCCAGGGCGTTATCGAGGCAAAGAGAACTCTTCCGGTCCTTTCCCACCTCCTTCTCGAGGGAAAAGGAAACACCATTACCCTCTCAGCCACCGACCTCGACGTCAGTATCGAGACCTCCCTTGAAGGCGAGGTCATGCACGACGGCGCTGTCGCGGTCTCGGGAAAAAAACTGTACGAGATTGTGCGCGAGCTCCCCGATGCCCTGATCGACCTTCGGTGGGAAGAGGGAAAAAATGTGGAGATCGTCTGCGCGAAATCGGCCTTCCGTCTGAAAGGGATCGGGCCGGAAGACTTCCCTGCTCTTCCCAAGGTCCCTGAAGGGGTCGGGATCACTATCACCGCCGAGACGCTTCGAACGATGATCCCCAAGACCCTCATTGCCGTCTCCACGGATCAGACGCGACCGACCCTGACGGGAGCTTTCTTGCAGGTGACAGAAGCGGATCTCTGTATGGTGGCCACCGATGGTCATCGCCTCTCACTCGTCAAGGCTCCTATCGAAAAGGGGAAGAAGGGAGGGGGGCTTGAAGTCATCATCCCGCGGAAGGCGCTCTCGGAGCTCGGGAAGATGCTCAAAGACGAGACAGGGGATGTTCGACTGGTCCCCCTGGACCACCAGCTTGCTTTTCTCCTGAGCCATAGCCGTTTGATCACTCGGCTAATTGAAGGACAGTTCCCCAACTACCAACAGGTCCTCCCGGCGCCGAGTGGCCCCAAAGCAGTGCTCCGCCGGGACGACCTCCTCGGCGCTCTTCGCCGCACCTCGACGATTGCGGGGGATCGGGCGACACCAACCGTCCTTGAGCTGAAGGCGGGGCGGCTCGTTATGTCCTGTACGAATATCGATCTGGGCGAGGCGAAAGAGGAGCTCTCTATGGAGTATCGGGGGGCCGAAACCACCGTCGGGTTCAACGGCAGGTACCTCTTGGACTTCTTGGGTGTGGTGGAGGAGTCGGAGGTTTCGATGCACGTCCACGATCCGTTGTCCCCCGCCCTGTTTGAGCCGCACAAAGGGGAGGGCTTCAGCTGCGTCGTTATGCCCATGCGGATCTGATCCCGTGCCCTTCCGCCCCACCCCATCCGGATCGTCCTCGGAGAGCGGGGGCGGATTTTTTTTGACGGGAGGCAAGGAAAGAGTCGAACGTGTAGGGGGATGCTGATGACAGAAGACCGACAGGGGGCCCAGGAGGCTCCGGCGTACAGCGCGGAACAGATCAAGGTCCTGGAAGGGCTTGAGGCCGTGCGGAAGCGGCCCGCGATGTACATCGGCGGTACCGGCCCCGAGGGGCTCCACCACTTGGCGTACGAGGTCGTCGACAACAGCGTTGATGAGGCGCTGGCAGGCTTCTGCGACCGCATTGAGGCGACCATTCACCTCGACAACAGCGTGACAGTGGTGGACAACGGCCGTGGGATCCCGGTGGATATTCATGAGCAAACGGGCCGGCCCGCGCTCGAGGTCGTGCTGACCACGCTCCATGCCGGCGGCAAGTTTGATAGCTCCGCGTACAAGGTTGCCGGCGGCCTGCACGGGGTGGGCGTTTCGGTGGTGAACGCCCTCTCGGAGTGGCTCGAGGTCGAGATCTGGCGCGACGGCAAAAAGTATCTGCAGCGGTACGAGCGGGGGAAGCCGACCGGGGATCTCGAGGAGATTGGAAAGGCTCGGAAGAGCGGGACGCGGATCACCTTTTCCCCGGACGGGGAAATATTTGCGGACCGGACCTTCAGCCTGGATACGCTGAGCAACCGTCTGCGCGAGATGGCCTTCCTCAACAAAGGGCTCCGCATAATCCTCACTGACGAGCGGGTCCAGCAGACACGCGAGTTCTACTATAGCGGAGGGATCAAGGCTTTTGTCGAACTCCTGAACGAGAACAAGACGGTCCTCCACCCCAAGCCGATCTATATCGAGGAAACGAGGAACGGGACAGTCGTCGAGGTGGCGATCCAATATAACGATGGGTACAGCGAGACGGTCTTCTCCTTCGCCAACAATATCAACACGCACGACGGGGGGACCCACCTCATTGGTTTCCGGTCTGCCCTCACCCGGACGATCAACAGTTACGCGGCGGGCCGGGACCTCTTGAAGAACCTCAAGGCGACCCTCACCGGCGATGACATTCGCGAGGGGTTGACAGCGGTGATCAGCGTCAAGCTCTCGAACCCCCAGTTTGAGGGGCAGACGAAGGCCCGCCTCAACAACCCCGACATGAAGGGCCTGGTGGAGACCATCGTCAACGAAAAGCTGGGCGAGTTCCTGGAAGAGAATCCGGGGATCGGCCGCCGCATCGTGGAAAAGGTGGCCGACGCGGCCCGGGCGCGGGAGGCGGCGCGGCGCGCGAAAGAGCTGGCGCGGCGCAAGGGGCCCCTGAACGACGATGAACTGCCGGGGAAGCTGGCCGACTGCTCTGAGAAAGACCCGGCGCTGTGCGAGCTGTATCTGGTCGAGGGAGACTCGGCAGGGGGGTCGGCCAAGCAGGGCCGGGATCGGCGGTTTCAAGCCATCCTGCCCCTCAGGGGCAAGATCCTGAATACGGAGCGGGCCCGGATCGACAAGATGCTCTCGTCCGCGGAGATTCGGGTGATGATCTCGGCGTTGGGGGCGGGGATCGACCCCGAGTTCGACATCGGGAAGATCCGCTATCACCGGATCATCATCATGACCGACGCCGATGTGGATGGAGAGCACATCCGGACACTGCTCCTGACCTTTTTCTTTCGACATCTCAGGCAGGTCGTGGACCAGGGGCATTTGTACATCGCCCAACCTCCCCTCTACCGGGTGAAGCGGGGCAAGGCAGAACGCTATCTCAAGGACGATCGGGCGATGGAAGAGTTCCTCCTCGAGGCGGCTGCGGATACCCTCAAGGTCCACGCCGGCGAGGACGGGCAGGCGTTCAGCGGGCAGCGGCTGATCGGTCTTCTCCGCAAGATGGCGACGTGGCAGCACTGCCGGCGTGTCCTTGAGCGGCGGGGGCGCAGCCCGGATGTGGTGGAGGCCCTCATCGGGATCGGCGGCATCGGGCGAGGCGGACTCAAGGAGCAGGAGAAGGTTGCACGGCTCCTCGATCGGCTGCTGAAAGCGTTGCGCGCCCAGGGTGAGCGGAGCGCGCGGGTGGACGGCGAGATCGAGTGGGATGAGGACCAGGAGTCCTTTCGTCTGGTGCTCACGCTGGGCGATAGGGGGGCGCAGGGGCGCTCTGTGATCGATCAGGCCCTGGTGGGCTCGGTCGAATATCGCGAGCTGGACGGGGCCGCGGCCGCACTCAAGGGCCTGGGGAGACCCCCGTTCCGGGTCGAGGCCGACGGGGAGACGGTAGAGGCGGCTTCGTGGACCGAGCTCCACGAGAAGGCGCTCGCCCTCGCGAAGAAGGGGATGACCATTCAGCGGTACAAAGGCCTCGGCGAGATGAATCCGGAGCAGCTCTGGGGAACCACCATGAATCCGGAGACGCGAACCCTGCTCAGGGTGACGGTCCAGGATGCGCTGGCCGCCGAACGGATCTTTACCACGCTGATGGGCGAACAGGTAGAGCCCAGACGGCAGTTCATCGAGGAACACGCCCTGGAGGTGGTGAACCTGGATATCTAGGGAGGCGACGTGCCAGAGGATCGCACCGAGGAGCCGCGGGTCGGTGAGGTGAGGCCCACCGACATCCACGAGGAGATGCGGCGGTCGTACCTGGACTACGCCATGAGCGTCATCATCGGGCGAGCCCTGCCCGATGTCCGGGACGGGCTGAAGCCGGTGCACCGCCGGGTGCTCTTCGCGATGCAAGAGCTGGGACTCGCCTTCAATCGTCCCTACAAGAAGGCAGCCCGGGTGGTGGGAGAGGTGTTGGGGAAGTACCATCCCCACGGCGATGCGGCCGTGTACGACACTATCGTCCGCCTGGTCCAGGATTTCTCCATGCGTTACCCCCTCATCGACGGGCAGGGGAACTTCGGTTCCGTCGATGGCGATGCGCCCGCGGCGATGCGCTATACCGAGGTCAGGTTATCCCGGATTGCGCAGGAGCTGTTGCGGGACATCGACAAGGAGACGGTCGACTTCGTCCCCAATTTCGACGACACCCTGCAAGAGCCGGCGCTCTTGCCTGCGGCCCTCCCCAACCTTCTGGTGAACGGATCGTCGGGGATCGCCGTCGGGATGGCCACCAACGTCCCGCCCCACAACCTCGGAGAGGTGGTGGATGCGACGATCCTGCAGCTGGAGAACCCGGATGTCTCCCTCGAGGATCTGATGGCGGTCCTCCCCGGTCCCGACTTCCCCACGGCCGCCTTCATCCATGGGCGGGGTGGGATTGGGGAAGCCTACCGGACCGGGCGGGGTCTGATCCAACTGCGGGCCAAGGCCTTTGTCGAAAAGGGGCGAGGGGGTCGGGAGAGCATCATCATTTCGGAGCTCCCCTACCAGGTCAACAAGGCAAAGCTCATCGAGCGGATCGCCGAGTTGATCCGGGATGGGAAGGTGCAGGGCATCACCGATCTCCGCGACGAGTCGGATCGGGAAGGGATGCGGATCGTGCTAGAGCTGAAGAGGGACGAATTGCCGCGGCCGATCCTGAATCAGCTCTACAGGCACACCCCCATGCAGTCCACCTTCGGCGTCATCATGCTGGGGCTTGTTGAGAACCAGCCGAGGGTGTGCACGCTGAAGCAGCTCCTGCAGTACTTCATCGAGCACCGCCGCACGGTGGTGCTGCGCCGGACCCGCTTCGACCTGCGAAAGGCCGAGGAGCGGGCGCATATCCTCGAGGGCTACCGGATCGCCCTGGACCACCTGGACGAGGTCATCGCCCTCATCCGCCGCTCGCGAACGGTAGAGGATGCCCGGGCAGGCCTGGTAGAGCGCTTCGCCATGACGCCGACCCAGGCCCAGGCCATCCTCGATCTGCGGCTCCAGCGACTGACGGCGCTCGAGCGGCAGAAGATTCAGGATGAATACCAGGAGACGCTGCAGACCATCGCGCGGCTGCAGGCCATATTGCAGAGTGAGGGCCTGGTGCGGCAGATCATCAAAGAGGAGCTGCTGGCGCTCAAAGAGACCTATGGCGATCCCCGCCGGACCCAGATTGAGGACGAAGCGACCGAGATCAGCCTCGAGGACATGGTCGCCGACGAAGAGATGGTGATCACCATCACCCACGGGGGCTATATCAAGCGCAGTCCGCTCAACGTCTACCGCGCCCAGCGGCGAGGCGGCAAGGGGATGACGGGCATGGCCCCCAAGGAGGAGGATTACGTCGAGCACCTCTTTGTAGCTACGACCCATAGCTACATCCTCCTCTTTACCAATCTGGGGCGGGTGCACTGGCTGAAGGTTCATGAGATTCCCCAGCTCGGACGGGCGGCCCGGGGGAAGTCCATTGCGAACTTCCTCGAGCTGCAGTCCGGCGAAAACGTCACGACCATGATCCCCATCCGCCAGTTCGAGGTCGACCGGTATCTGGTGATGGCGACCAGGCGGGGAGTGGTGAAGAAGACGGAGCTGAGCGCCTATGCCAATCCGCGGGCGGGCGGGATCATCGCGCTCTCGCTCGATGAGGGGGATGAGTTGATCGGGGTCGCTATGACACGCGGCACCGAGGACATCTTCCTGGGGACGCGAAATGGGATGGCGGTCCGGTTCAAGGAAGACGACGTCCGACCCACGGGACGGTCAGCGCGAGGGGTCGTCGGAATCCGCCTGGAGCCCCAAGATCAGGTGGTCGGGATGGAGATCGTCTCTGAGGGTGCCCAGATGCTGACGGTCTGCGAGCGAGGGTTCGGGAAGCGAACCGACGTCTCCGAGTACCGAGTCCAGGGGCGCGGCGGCAAGGGGATCATCAATATTCGGGTGACCGACAAGAACGGCCCGGTCGTAGGGATCAAACAGGTCCGGGAGGAGGACGGGGTGATGATGATCTCCCAGGAGGGGAAGGTGAACCGCCTTCGGGTCCGGGAGATCCGCGATACGGGCCGGGCGGCGCAGGGGGTGCGTCTCCAGGGCCTGGGAGAGGGGGACCGCGTGGCCGCGGTGACCGCCGTCGTGATGGAGGAGGACGAGGCCGCCGAAGGCGGGCCTGAGACTGTCGAAGGTTCCGCTGAGCCCGGCGGAGGCCCCCCGGAGCTTGTCGAAGGGGACGAGCCCGAAGAGGAGTAAGGGCCCAGGCGATGCTGGACCTCAAGTTCATTCGGGAAAATGCCGGTCTTGTCCGGGAGAAGCTCGGGCAGCGGGGAGCAGAGTTTGACTTAGAAAAGCTGCTGAAGCTCGACGCCGAACGGCGCCGGCTGGTGGTTGACGTCGAGGAATGGCGGAGAGAAAAGAAGGCGCTCTCTCGACAGGTGCAGGAGACCAGGGCGGGCGAGATGCCCGCGGCTGCCGCAACAGACCCGGTGACGAGAAGCCGGGAAATTTCCGGTGCGCTGAAGGAGAGCGAGGACCGACTTCAGGCGATCGAGCAGAAGCTGGGTAGCCTTCTGCTCCTGATCCCGAACCTCCCTCATGCTTCCGTCCCCGTTGGACGAGGCCCGGAAGAGAATGTCGAGATCCGACGCTGGGGCGCACCGCGGTCCTTCGATGATGAGCCACGGCCCCACTGGGAGATCGGGGAGGACCTGGGGATCTTGGACCTCGCGCGGGCCGCGCGAGTGGCCGGCGCCCGCTTTCCGCTCCTGATGGGGAAAGGGGCCCTCTTGGAGCGGGCCCTGATCAATTTTATGCTCGACCTGCATGTGCGGGAACACGGCTACACCGAGGTGTTGCCGCCTCTCTTGGTCAGCGGAGAGAGCATGACGGGCACCGGGCAGCTCCCCAAGTTCGCCCAGGAGCTCTTCAAGACGGCGGACGATCCATATTTTCTGATTCCCACGGCGGAGGTCCCGGTCACCAATATCCACCGGGAGGAAATCCTGGAGCCCGGCACCCTTCCGCTCAGTTATGTGGCCTACACCCCCTGTTTCCGGCGAGAGGCGGGCTCGTACGGGAAGGATACGCGAGGGATCATCCGCCAGCACCAGTTCAACAAGGTCGAGCTGGTGAAGTTCGCGGAGCCGGCGAAGTCATACCAGGCGTTGGAACAGCTCACCGCGGATGCCGAAGAGGTCTTGAAGCGGCTGGATCTTCCATACCGCGTCGTGGTGCTCTGCACGGGAGACCTGGGCTTCGCGGCCGCCAAGACCTACGATCTCGAGGTGTGGTTTCCCAACCAGCAAGTCTATCGGGAGATCTCTTCCTGCAGTAACTTCGAGGATTTTCAGGCTCGGCGCGCCGCCATTCGCCACCGCCCCAGCCCCGGGGCGAAGGCAGAGTTCGTGCACACCCTGAACGGCTCCGGCCTGGCCATCGGTCGGACCTGGGCCGCGATCCTCGAGAACTGCCAGGAGGCCGACGGCACCGTCACCATCCCTGAAGTTCTCCGGCCGTACATGGGCGGCCTCAC
>JAKEGQ010000071.1 GCA_022615475.1 Candidatus Methylomirabilota bacterium
CTGGCCGACGCTCTCGCGGTACACCCAGCAGCGTTCGCACTTTTTCCCTAAAGCACGGTGGACCACGACGGACAGCTCGGGGCTACCCGCGGTCGCCGGTTTGAGGTCCACCGCGGAGACAATGAAGATCGTCGCCAGATCCTTCGCGTAGCCCTGGAGGAAGGGCAGCAATGCATGACCGGCCAGAAGCTCCACCTTGGCCTCAAGGGCATTCCCGATCAATTTGCGTTGTCGCGCCTCCTCCAGCGCCTTCAACACCTCGTCGCGCACCCCCAGGAGTCGCTCCCACCGCTCGCCCAGCGCCTCGTCGAGGACCGTCTCGTCCACCCGGGGGAATTCCGCGAGATGCACACTCTCTCCCTCGCCTCCCCGCCGCGGGAGGTAGCTCCAGACCTCGTCGGCGGTAAAGGAGAGGACCGGAGCCATCAGTCGCGTGATGCCCTCGAGGAGAAGGAACATGGTGGTTTGGGCCGCACGCCGTTTTGAGGAGGTGGCGGCCGAGGTGTAAACCCGATCCTTCAAGACGTCGAGGTAAAAGGCCGAGAGATCCACGGCGCAGAAGTTGTGGAGCGCGTGAAACAGGACATGAAACTCGTATCGTTCATAGGCCCGGAGCAGCCGCCCCGTCAGCTGCTGGAGGCGATGCAGGATGAACCGGTCGATCTCCAAGAGGGCCTCCCGAGGGACCAGATGCTGCCGGGGATCAAAGTCGTAGAGATTCCCCAGGAGATAGCGACAGGTGTTCCGGATGCGGCGATAGCCTTCGACCAACCGGGTGAGAATTTCGGACGAAAGGCGGACATCATCCCGGTAATCCTCTGCTGCCACCCAGAGGCGCAGGATCTCGGCGCCGTGCTTGGACATGACCTCTTGAGGGGCGATGACGTTCCCCAGCGACTTGGACATCTTACGCCCATCGCCGTCGACCACGAAGCCGTGCGTCAAGACCTCCTTGTAGGGCGCCTGGCCCCTGGTCCCCACCGCCGCCAGGAGTGAGCTGTGGAACCAGCCCCGGTGCTGATCGCTTCCCTCGAGATACATCTCGGCGGGCCAGTGCTGGTCCGGCCGGGTCTCCAGGACGGCGGCCTGACTGACCCCGGAATCGAACCAGACGTCCAGGATGTCGTCCTCCTTGGAGAACCGCGTGTCACCGCAGTGGGGACAGCGGGTGCCCGGCGGAAGGAGCTCCTCTGCGCTCTTCAGGAACCAGACATCGGCTCCTTCGCGCTCCATGAGATCCGCCACCCGTTCCATGAGGGGTCGTTCGGCAAGGGGGGCGCGGCACCCCTGGCAGTAGAAGACGGCAATGGGCACCCCCCAGGCCCGTTGGCGTGAGATGGTCCAGTCGGACCGCGTCAGGACCATGTTGTAGATCCGGTCCTCCCCCCACGGCGGAATCCACTTGACCTTGTGGATCTCCTCGAGTGCCCGCTGGCGGAGGTTATTCCTGTCCATCGAGATGAACCACTGCTCCGTCGCGCGCAAGAGGGTTGGATTCTTGCACCGCCAGCAATGCGGATAGGTGTGTGTCATCTCCTGCCGGGCCACGAGATTGCCGACCGCCCTCAGGTGCGCGATGATCTTGGGGTTCGCCTCCCAGACCGTGAGGCCCGCGAAGTGATCGACCTCGGGAGCAAACCGGCCGTCGTCGTCCACCGGGCTATAAATCTCGAGCCCAAGCCGTTGTCCGAGCTCGTAATCCTCCTCTCCGTGCCCCGGGGCGATGTGGACGAGTCCGGTGCCTTGATCCATCGCCACGAAATCCGCCGCGGCGATCGGCCCTTCTCGGTCAATCCAGGGGTGACGGACGGTACATCCTTCCAGCTCCGCCCCCGGGAAATCGGCGAGAAGCCGGTGCTCCCTGGGCTCCGGGAACAGCGCGAGGAAGTCGTCCATGCGGGCACGCGACACAATGTAGATCTCGCCGGAGATCTCCAGTGCGACATACGTCTGTGTCGGGTGAACGGCAATGGCGAGGTTGGCGGGGAGCGTCCATGGGGTCGTCGTCCAGATCACGGCGAAGGCCTGCCGTCCCTTCAGGTGTGGTGCGAGCTTGGGGGGGACCCCCTTCAGGGGGAACTTCACCCAGATGGAGGGAGTCGTGTGCTCCTCATAGTCCACCTCGGCCTGCGCCAGGGCGGTCTTGCAGTGCATGCACCAGTGGACCGGTTTCAGCCCTCGGTACACGCTCCCCGCGCCGACAAACTTGGCCAGCTCCCGCAGGATCACCGCCTCGTAGCGATAGTCCATGGTGGTGTAGGGATGCTCCCAGTCTCCCAACACCCCCAGCCGCCGGAACTCCTCCCGCTGCACGTCGATAAAACGGGCGGCGTACTCTCGGCAGAGCCGTCGCTTTTCCACCAAGCCGACCGTCTTCTTCCCCTCCCCCAGCTCCTTGTCCACCTGATGCTCGATGGGCAGCCCGTGGCAATCCCAGCCGGGAACGAAGACCGCGTTATATCCCATCATGGACCGCGACTTGACGACAAAGTCCTTGAGAATCTTGTTCAGGGCGTGGCCGATGTGGATGTGCCCGTTGGCATAGGGGGGGCCATCGTGCAGGATCCACATGTCGCGGCCGGCCCGAAGTTCCCGGAGCTTCTGATAGATCTTCCGCTCCTCCCAGAAGCGCAGCATCTCCGGCTCCCGCTCGGTGAGGCTCGCCTTCATGGGAAAGGTCGTCTTGGGGAGATTGAGAGTCGCCTTGTAGTCCACCGCACCCCCGAGACAAAAGCCCCCATCGGATCTGATGAGGGCTTCGTGACGCCTACGACACAGAATGTGTATTAGACCAAGCTCCTGCCTCGATTGTCAAGTCAAACGCCCGTCACCGTCGGGGACGATGTATAGAGCGCCAGACCCGCCAGTAGGTCGTCTCGACCTGCGTGGGACTCAGGCCGTACTGCTCCCCCACCTTCTGCATTACCTCGGCCCGGGCCGCCTCCATGGTCCGCAGGTCGTTCAGAGGGGGGAGGGCCGAGAGTTCGGCGGTGACCCGGTCGAAGATCAGCAGGTCCTCATCCGGCGGCGTTGACACCACCGGCTCGTATGCGGAAGCGAGATGACGATCCCGATACCCGATCCAGAGGCCGTAGCCGACACTGAAGAGAGACACCGCAAAAAGGAGAACGAGGAGATCCATGAGTCAATTCCTCACATCAGCCGATCCTCGGATGCCCCTCTGCCTCATGGGCGAGAGACACCCGGCCCGACAGATCCTGCCACCCCTGAAAGATGAGAGCCTGGATGAGGGAAAGCACTAGCAGCGTCCCATCGGCGGCCAGGTAGAGCGAGACGAACTCCCGCGTGAGGGCCCGCGCGGCCAGGATCACGATCACCACCGCGCCGAGGTTCACCCCGACGAAGATGAGCGTTATCCCCAGGCACTCCAGCATCCTGCGGACTGCCTTGAGGATGCACCCGTGAGACAGCCCGAGGCCTCTGGCTCCAACGAGGTAGGCGGCCACCGAGGTGACACCGACGAGGACCGGAATCAAGAGCTGCCCCATGGCTTCCCCCCTGTTAGAGGTATCCGGCGAGCCCGTAATAGAGTCGCGCCAGACGCTCCTCGACTATGCGACGCATCAACGTGAGACGATCCTCGGGTCTCACGACGCGGCTAGAAATGTCATAGGTCGGCGCCGCAACGACCTCAAACCCAGCCTGCTCAAATAGAGCGCGGGCCCGCCTCATATGGTACGCATCCGTGACCAGGAGGATCCTGCGCACACCCTTCGCCTGCAGGAGTGCGCCACCACGGAGGGCCTCCTCCCGCGTGGTCCACGCGTCCGCCGCGGTGAGGATCACCCCCGGGCTCACCCCCAGCTCCCGGGCGAGTTCCGCCCGCACGTCCGCCTCGGCCGGCCCGCCGTCACCCATCGGGCCGAAAAAGACCAGCATCGGGGCGAGTCCTTTCCTGTGGAGCAGGATCCCGTGAAGCGCCCGGCGCATCGAGCTATTGCTCAGCACCCCATCGGGCATGACGCCGCCTCCTAACACGACGATCGCCTCGGCCGGCCCCAGGGCGGATGGACCGCTCATGGAGCGGCCCAGGATGTTCGGCAGGGGGGTAAAGGCGGAAATCAGGAAAAGGGCAAGCCCCACCCCTCCAACGAGCGGGCAGAGACCTGACCAGACCGTGCGCCAAGGGCGCCCTGGGGCTCCTATTTGTAGCGGCTTCATCGCTCCTTCCCTTTCAACAACCAGCGCGC
>JAKEGQ010000072.1 GCA_022615475.1 Candidatus Methylomirabilota bacterium
ATTCCCTCCCTATCTTTAACCTAGATGTAACCCCCTCGTCCTATCCATGTCATCCAAGGGCGCGATACTCTCACTGACTATGCGAAGAACCAGGTGAGAGGCGGGGTCTTGTTCTTTCAGGGAATACCGATGAGGTTAATCCGCACCAGGGGGCGGCGGTGAGCGCACCGTGTCCTTTTTTTGTTCAGGTGGATGGGGTCCCGGCCTCAGTCGTTGGAATCTGCGCCGCCCATCCAAGCGCGACGTTGAATATCCTCAGCACGGCGGAGTTCTCCGCGTTTTGCGCGGCGGCCTGGACCGGCTGTCATGCCTTCGTCGCCAGACTCGAGGAGGACGAGCGCGAATACCGACCGGACTGTCTTTCCCAGTCAATGTCAGAGAGGTTAGGCACCGCTGAGTCGCTGTCGCGCCCCACGGTCCTGCGTCTCGGGCCAACCGGCTGAGCAAGCCCTCGCCCCTTCGGGACCATTTTCCCACGTATTTTTACTCGAACGTTACATTCCTGTCCTTTCTCCGTCATCTTACCCATGCATATTTGCAGTAGAAATATAATGAAGAAAATAAAGAAAGTTATTCCATCACCTGTGAAAGAAACGATCAGCAGTCAATGCGGGCGACGGAGGCATTGGGCGAGTGATCTTGAAGACTATAAAAAGTACGGGCGGGAAACGAGCAGCAGCCCGATGAGGATTGCGCACGTCTGTGCGATGATGCGCCCCGGGACCGATGGGGTCACCCGGGTCCTCTACAAGATCTTTGACGGCGCCCCTTCCCGGTCCTGCCAGGTGATGGGTATCGGCGCGGCCGTGCCGAGACCAGGTGAAACCAGTATTCCGATGGCCCATGTCCCTTCGGTCCCCCTCCCCCTCCAGGTCTCCTATCGGCTGGCTCTTCCTGGATCCGTGTTCTTCGCCAGGGCGCTGAAAGGCTTCAAACCGGATTTGATTCACCTGCACAGCCCCTGCACCCTGGGCTTTGCCGCCCTGCGGTTCGCGGAGCGCCACCGGCTCCCCGTCGTCGCAACGTACCATACGCACTACCCGGCGTACCTCCCGTACTACTGCGTTGACTGGTCCAGCCGACTCGTCTGGAGGCTCTACCGCTCCCTTTACAATCGTGTTGACAGGACGCTCGTCCCCACGGAGCCAGTGTTGCAGGAGCTTGCTGGGCAGGGGCTCCGGAACCTCGAGTGTTTGCCCCACGGGGTGGACCACGGTCTCTTTCACCCCCGGTACCGTTCCGAGGCGTGGCGACAAATGCTCGGGGCGACCAAGAAGAGTGTGCTCCTCTTCGTGAGCCGCCTGGTCTGGGAGAAGGATCTCGCGGTGCTCGCGCGAATGTTCGAGCTCTTGAAGTCCAGGCGAACGGACTTCGTGATGGTGGTCGTCGGCGAGGGGCAGGCTGGGCCACGGCTCGCATCGATGATGCCCGGTGCGGTCTTCATCGGCTGTCAGACCGGCAGGGCCCTGTCGGAATGCTACGCCTCGTCAGACATCTTCGTCTTTCCCTCCACGACCGAGACCTTTGGGAACGTGACGGTGGAAGCGATGGCCTCGGGGCTTGCCTGTGTCGCGGCCGCCAAGGGGGGCGCGGCCGGTCTCATCAAGGACGAGGTTTCCGGCCTACTGGTCCCTCCCGGAAGTCCGGAGGACATGGCCGCCCGGGTCGCTCAGCTACTCGATGATCCGGACCGACGCCGGGTGCTGGGGGAAGGCGCCGTGAGGCGCGCGCAGCAGTTCCAGTGGCAAGACGTCCTCGATCGGCTCTTTGCGATCTACCGGGAGATCTTGGCCGCGGCGGGGCGGAAGGCAGATACGAGAGCGGCGTAATGTGACGACTCGTGGGGGCATTGTGCAATGGATTCCACTATCTTCTCCGTGATGTCGTTCAATGTGTGGGGATTGCACGTCGGAGGGCTGACCCTGGCCGAGGATATAGACGGGCGGCTCAAGGCGATGGTGGACCCCATTCGTGACCTGGGTCCGGACATCATCGCCTTCCAAGAGGTCTGGTCCGATGCCATCTGGCGGCATCTCGTGGAGGAGCTCGACTATCCTTTCTTCGCGTACCGCCCCAACCGGGGTTGGGTCCGTGGCCATCTCGGCAACGGGCTGCTGGTCCTGTCCCGGTTTCCCCTCGCCCGAGAAAGGGTCCGCCGCTTTTCGGCCCTGACCCGGACGCAGGAGATCCTCGCCAGTAAGGGGGCGATGCTGGTAGATCTCGTCACGCCGCAGGGACTGGTCACGCTCATCAACACGCATCTCGGCTCCGGCTTCACCGCACGAATGGGGAAACGGCGGATCGCGCAGCTGCACGAGCTGTTCGAATGGACCGCGGATATCCCCCGGGAACACCCCGTGATACTGGCAGGGGATCTGAACCTGAACCCGCACTCGGAAACTTACGAGTTCCTCTACGAATGGATTGAGGCCCGTTATGATAGGGTGTCGGGGGATACCTTCCGGCAGGCAAACCCGGGCGATCCAGGATACACCTATTATCGTAGCCGGTCCCGCGGTCGGAAAGGCACCGACCCGTGTGGGCTCGCTCAGCGAATCGACTACATCTTTGTTCTCTGCCCGCTGGAGAGCACGGCCCGGATCGCGGTGTTGGAGTCAGTGGTCGTTCTTGATCTCCCGGAATCTCCGCTCTCTGATCATTGCGGTGTGCTGACCCGGTTGGAGATCGCCCCGGTGTCCGCCGGTGACGTCTGGCCCCGGGAGGGCAGCGATTTTAACGAGTTGTAACCTGCACGGCCTTTCATCGTTATGCGATTGGCGTGTCGTCAGCGGGTAGAAACCGCGCTAGCCGGAACGCCGCGGCCCATCACTGAGCCTGCAAAGGAGCGACATGATCACCGACTATCTCTTTCTCGGTCCCGGCCGCATGGTTCTTTGCGGTCTCGAGGACATTCGCCATTACGTGGAAGGGCATTACGAGGACCGGCGCGTCTGCCCGCGGTGCGGATGCTACTTGATCCCCGCCCTGCGACCCCAGCGCTTTCTCTTCCGCGTGTACCGGTGCGCCAACAGTATTTGCTCCGTCTCCCTCAAGACTTTCAGGATATGGCCCCGCCGATCCCCACGGGTCGCCTAGGACCTGCTTTCCCTTTTTAACCCACCTGTAACCTTGCTGTGTCTTTGGTGTCATATAACAGGTGTATGTTAGTTGTCGAATGATGCCCGAGTCCGCATGATCTTGTGCTTCGAAGGCTTCAAACCGTACTGCCTGAGTCATGATGCCACGATCCCCCATCAAACGTCCTGGGACCTTGAGGAGCGATCCTGGACGGCAAGGTGCCCCCCGTCTCTGGGGCATAGTCCTGGCGGGGGGGGACGGGCGACGGGTCCGCTACCTGATGCGCCGGCTGACGGGCACCGACCTTCCTAAGCAGTACTGCGCTGTCATCGGCCGCCGCAGTATGCTCCAGCATACGTGGGGTCGCGTGGCCACCGTCATCCCTCGCGACCGGATCGTCACTGTGATCACCCGGCACCACCTCGACCAGGCCTGGGCGCAGCTTCAAGAATGGCCAACGGAGCAACTGTTGATCCAGCCGTCGAACCGCGAGACGGCCCCCGGCCTTCTCCTTCCCCTCCTGGCGATTCGCGCCCGCGATCCGAGGGCGATCGTGGCGATCTTCCCCTCGGATCATTTCGTCGAGGAAGAGTCGGTCTTCATGGGACATGTCGAGCAGGCGGTTCGCTTCTTGGTGGATCACCCCTCGCTCATCGTCCTTCTGGGAATCCCTCCAGACCGACCGGAGAATGGGTACGGGTGGATCGTACCGGGAGAAGAGATGGCCAGGCGCGCGGGGTTTGGGCTCTTCCGGGTGCGCCGGTTTTCAGAAAAGCCCGATCCTCCCGTCGGTGAACAATTCTTCCTGCAGGGAGGCCTCTGGAACTCGCTTGTGTTGGTCGGTCGACTAGACACTTTTCTGCGCCATATCGAAGAGGTGCTGCCGGAGCTCTGGGCGACCTTTCAAGCGGTTGCATCGGCTCTGGGGACGGTTACCGAGGCGAGAGTTTTGGAAGAGGCATATCGCGTGATCCCGGCCATGAACCTCTCCGCACACCTCTTGCAACAAATTCCCCATCACCTCGGAGTAGTCCCCGTGAAAGGAGTCCACTGGTGCGACTGGGGGGATGGGGCACGGGTCTTCGAGACCCTGACGCGGATTGGTAAGGCCGAGGAGCTGTTGGCTCGGCTTGGAAACAGCGCAAGGCTGCCCTCGCGGGAGGCGGCATGAAACGTCATGACCTCTTTCGGAGGCTGATCTCTCGGGCACCGCCCGACGTTGTCGCTGCTATCTATGAGCGAGTCCGGCGTCGGGACCGGGTCAACGGCGAATCGCCGTCTTGGCAGGAGATAGTCGGTGCAGCCCAGGGCCTCGGCATCTTTACCACGGAGGAGGCCAGCACTTTCTTGCACCTGGTCGGTGATCGGCTGGGGGATGCTGCATAACCTGTGACAGGTGTTGAAGTGAGGCCGGACGCGATTGGCCGTCTAGAGTCTCAAGGGACGCCAACCCCATTCTGCAGGACGACCCTGCGACAAGGCGGGGCCCCTATGAAAACTTCGGTTCCTCCCCATCCCTTCCCCAACCTCATCGGCGACTCGGCCCCCATGCAGGCCCTGTACGGGTGGATCGGCAAGGTCGCCCCGGCGACCGCCAACATCTGCCTCTACGGGGAGAGCGGGACCGGCAAGGAGCTCGTCGCCCAGGCGATCCATAGCGCCGGCCGCCGCCGGGGCCGCCCCTTCGTCGTCTTAGACTGTGCCGCCATCCCCGC
>JAKEGQ010000073.1 GCA_022615475.1 Candidatus Methylomirabilota bacterium
ACCGTGAGTGCGGGAGACCCGTCCTACCAGATCTTGGACGGGGTGTCCTGCCTTCCCTTGACCAGGACATCCACGATGGCCAGGTCGAAGTAATTCGCCTCACGGGCTACTGCAGCGTCCACATGCTTTTCGTAGTATCGGCGGGCGACTTCGATATCCTCGGCAAGGAGATCAAAGAGGGTATCATTCTTGATCCCCTCGTCGATCTTGGCCTGATTGTACAGGATGATGTCGGCCACGATGAGCCGCGCGAGTCGCCTCGCCCTGTCGTGAGGATCTGTAGAAACCGTTGTCATCTTTTTCTCCTATGCGCGTTCGCGATGTTCGAAGAGATTCAACTGCCGCACGCCCTGGCCCGGAAACTCCACGGGATATCGGCCCGTCCAGCAGGCGGCACAGTACCCGTCATCCTTGCCCACGGCCTCCAGGAGGCCCTTGAGGCTGAGGTACGCCAAGGAATCGGCCCCGACGTACCTCCGAATCTCATCTACCGTGTGTGACGAGGCGATGAGCTCTCGGCGGGTCGGGGTGTCGATGCCGTAGTAGCACGGCCAGCTCGTAGGCGGAGAGCTGATCCGCATATGGACCTCCCGGGCCCCGGCCGCCCGGAGCATGAAGACGATCTTTCGGCTGGTCGTTCCCCGAATGATAGAGTCATCCACCACCACGACCCGCTTTCCTTCCAGGATCTCGCGCACGGCGTTGAGCTTGACCTTGACCCCGAAGTGCCGGATGGAGCCCTTGGGCTCGATGAAGGTCCGGCCCACGTAGTGGTTTCGCACCATCCCCTGCTCATAGGAAAGACCCGCCTCTTGGGCATAGCCCAGGGCGGCGTACATCCCGGAATCGGGAACGGGAACGACGATATCCGCATCGGCGGGGGCCTCCTGCGCCAGGCGGCGTCCCAGCTCTTTCCGCACTCGAGAGACGTGCTGGCCAAAGACCAGGCTGTCGGGGCGCGCAAAATACACGTGCTCAAAGATGCACATGGCGGGGGAAGTCACCGGAAGCGGGAAATACGAATGCAGTCCGCTCTGATCGATGAGGAGAAACTCTCCGGGATCCACATCCCGCACGAAGGTCGCCCCGATCAGGTCAAAGGCGCAGGATTCTGACGCGAGCACATAGCCCTCCTTAAGCCGGCCCAGGGAGAGGGGACGAAAGCCCCGGGGGTCGCGGATCCCGAGCAGCTGCCGTTCATTCATCAGGACCAAGGAGTAGGCCCCGTGGAGGTCTGATAACGCCTCGGCGGCCGCATCAATCACGCTATCGGCCTGAGAGCGGGCAATCAGATGGAGGATGACCTCGGTGTCGGATGTCGAGCCGAAGACGGATCCCTGAGCCTCGAGTTCGGCCCGGACCCTCATCGCGTTGACCAGGTTGCCGTTGTGGCCGAGCGCGAGCGAGCCTCGATGGGTGCCCGCAAAGAAGGGCTGGGCGTTCTTGAGCTGGCTCGACCCGGTGGTGGAATAGCGGACGTGTCCGATGGCGATATCGCCCGCCAGCCGCCGGAGGCGCGCCTCGGTGAAGACGTCGGCCACCAGCCCCATCGCCTTTTCCACATGGATCATCTTCCCGTCCGAACAGGCGATCCCCGCCGATTCCTGGCCGCGGTGCTGCAAGGCGTAGAGGCCCAGATAGGTGAGATTGGCCGCCTCCGGATGCCCGTAGATGCCGAAGATGCCACACTCGTCGCGGAACTTGTCTCGCTCAACGCTCATGTCTTCACTATACCGAACGTCTCTGCGCCTGGCAAGGGGCAAAGGCCGTCCTCCGCTCAGAGCGCCCGCCTGATTCCCTGGAGCGCCTGACGGGTCCGATGTTGATTCTCCACCAGAGCAAAGCGCACATACCCGTCCCCCAGGTTGCCGAATCCGATCCCGGGGGAAACCGCCACCTTGGCCTTTTCCAGCAGGAACTTCGAAAACTCCAGGGAGCCCATGGCCCGGTGGGCCTCCGGGATCTTGGCCCAGACAAACATGGTCCCCAGCGGCTTTTCACACGGCCACCCGAGCCGGTTCAGCCCGGTCACCAGCACGTCCCGCCGGGCCTTGTACATCGCCACGATATCCTGCACGCACTCTTGTGGTCCGTTCAGCGCAATGATAGAGGCAATCTGGATCGGCTGAAAATGGCCGTAGTCCAGATAGCTCTTGATCTGGGCTAACGCCGTGATGATCTGCCGGTTCCCCACGGCGAAGCCGACGCGCCACCCCGGCATGTTGTAACTCTTCGAGAGGCTGAAGAACTCCACTCCGACCTCGCGCGCTCCCGGTACCTCCAGAAAGCTCGGGGCCCGGTAGCCGTCGAAGGTGAGATCGGCGTAGGCGAAGTCGTGGATCACGATCAAGCCGTGCGCCTTGGCGAACTCGACCACCTTGGTGAAGAAGGCAAGGTCCACCACCTGGGTCGTGGGATTGTGGGGAAAGCTCACGATGAGGAGCTTGGGCGGCGGCCAGCAGCCCTTGTAGGCCTCTTGCAGCTTCTCGAAGAAATCGATCCCTGGTCCCAGGGGGACGTTCCGGACATCGCCGCCCGCAATCACCACCGAGTAGGCATGAATGGGATAGGTCGGACTCGGCACGAGCGCCACATCCCCCCGGTCCACGATCGCCAGGGCGAGATGGGAAATCCCCTCCTTGACTCCGATGGTGGCGATCGCCTCGGCGTCGGGATCGATCTCCACGCTGAACCGGCGGCGGTACCAGTCGGCGATCGCCTTCCGGAGCTTGGTGATCCCTCGCGAGGCGGAGTACCGATGGTTTCTCGGATTCCGGGCCGCTTCACAGAGCTTGTCGACGATATGCTTCGGTGTCGGCTGATCCGGATTCCCCATGCCGAAATCGATGATGTCCTCTCCCCGCGCCCGCGCCTTGGACTTCAGCTCGTTGACGATGCTGAAGACATAGGGGGGCAGTCGCTTCATCCGTGCAAAATCATGCATGATTCCCCCCCCTCCAGCAAGATGGTTCACAGCTCACGGTTGACAGTTCACAGGTTGGGGCTCCCAGATCTTACCGTGAACCATGAACTATGAACCGTGAATGATCTTTACATGCGTTCGGGTGCCTTCACGCCCAGGAGCGTGAGCGCGTTCGCTAGCACCGTCCGGACCGCCGAAACCAGCGCGAGGCGCGCCTGGCTCAGCGGTTGATCCGTCCCGATGATCCGATATTTATTGTAATAGCCATGCAACTCCCCTGCCAAATTCTGCAAGTAAGACGGAATGCGGTGCGGCTCATACGCGACCGCCGCCGCCTCCACCATCTCGGGGTACAGGGCAAGGTGCTTCAAGAGCGAAATCTCCTCGGCCTGATCCAAAAGGGCCAGGGGGGCATCGATGTAGGGGCCGGGGACGCCCGCCTTTTCCGCCTCCCGCAAGACGCTGTTCAGGCGCGCGTGGGCGTACTGCACATAGTAGACCGGGTTCTCCATTGACTGTGCCTTGGCCACCTCGAGGTCAAAGTCGAGGGGACTGTCCGAGCGGCGGGTCAGGAAAATGAAGCGGGCCGCATCGGTCCCGACCTCGTCCATCACCTCGGCCAAGGTAATGAACTTCCCGCTCCGCTTCGACATGGGAATCGGCAGGCCCCCCCGAAGGACTGTGACCATCTGCACCAAGACGACATGCAGGGCCTCGGCCGGATAGCCCAAGGCTTCGAGCGCTGCCTTGACTCTCGGGATGTAGCCGTGATGATCGGCTCCCCAGACATCGATCAGACGGCTAAAGCCGCGCTCGAACTTCTCACGATGGTAGAAGCAGTCCGAGACGAAATAGGTGGGCTCTCCGCTGGCCCGGATCAGGACCCGGTCCTTGTCGTCCCCAAAGGCGGATGTCCGGAGCCAGATCGCCGCCTCCTCCTCATAGACGTGCGGGCCAAAGAGATCGCGTACCACCGCCGCCAGCCGAGCCTGATCCGACGGACCCCATCGGCTGAGGAGGGTCCTCTCGCTCACCCAGGAATCGAACTGGATTCCGAACCGCTGAAGATCCCCTTTGATCTCCTCCAGCATGCGGCGAGTCGTAAACTCACCGATCACCGGAAGCGACTCCTCGTCTGGGACATCCAGAAACTTCTCGCCATACTCTGCCCGCAGGGCAGCCGCCAGATCGCGGACGTACTCCCCGTGGTATCCTTCATCAGGCAGGGGGGCCTCCAGGCTGAAGCCTTGCCGGTAGCGAGCCAGGACCGAGCGAGCCAGCATGTCGATCTGTGTCCCGGCGTCATTGATATAGAACTCCCGCTCGACGGCAAATCCCGCAGCGGCCAGCAGATTCGCCACGGCATCCCCCACTGCGGCGCCCCGACCGTGTCCGACGTGGAGCGGCCCCGTGGGGTTGGCGCTGACAAACTCGACCTGGGCCCTCTTCCCTGCACCAACCTGAGACCGACCGTACTCCTCCCCGGCCGTGAGGATCCCCGGAATCACCTGCTGCCAGAAGGCTTTGGTCAGGAAGAAGTTCAGGTAACCGGCGCCTCCCACCTCTACCCGGTCTATGAATTGCGGATCCAGGTCAAGGT
>JAKEGQ010000004.1 GCA_022615475.1 Candidatus Methylomirabilota bacterium
CCAAGGGTGCTGGTGCCGTAGAATCGGCAGGCCGTGGAATAGTCCGCCGCCGAGGAGGGTCCCTCCGAGCTCTTTGATTGGCGGTCAACGGTCATCGGTCATCGAGCTATAAGAGGGCGATGACGCTCATCATCCGGCCCGTCTTGGGCTTCTCCGCCCGGTAGGAATAGAAGAGATCACTGCGGCACGCGGTGCAGAGGCCGGTATCCACGACGCGTTCCCGGTTGACCCCCGTCTCGCCCAGGATGGCGATGTTCAGGCGAGCGAGGTCCAGCATCCAGCGATCCTCTCCGGTCGGCTTCACACAGTCCTGCCACGCATTACAGGACCCTTGCAGTTTGGTGAGCACGGGCTGGTCCACCTCGTAGCAGCATCCCCGGATGCCCGGACCGAACGCGGCATAGCACTCGGCGGGATCGGTGCTGTACACCTCGTGCATCTTCCGAAGTGCACGCTCGACGATACGCTGGACACTGCTCCGCCAGCCGGCATGGATGGCCCCGATGACCCGGCGTCGAGGGTCAGCAAGAAAGATCGGCAGGCAATCGGCCGTGCTGATGGTGAGGCCCAAACCCGGGACATCGGTCACCATGGCGTCATAGAGGTAGTCATCATCCAGCAAGAGTCGGGGGAAGCGGTGGCTTCCCGCTAGGGCGGGGTCCACGACCAAAACGTCGCTGCCATGCACCTGACGGACTCGAACGACGTGGGACGGGTCGAGGCCGAGGACGCTGAAATACCGGCGCCGATTTTCGCGCACGGCCGCCGGATTGTCGCCGACGCTGAGCCCGAGATTGAGGGTATGGTAGGGGGAGTCGCTTACCCCCCCCTTCCGGGTGCTGAAGGCGTGCCTGAGGCCCAAGTCATCAAAAAAAGAGAGCCGGAGAAACCCCGGCTCCTCACTCTCGACAATCCCCCGCTCGGTGAATCCCATCCCGCGCCTTCGTCGATCCTACCATCTATCTATGTATGTATATCACACATTCGAGTCACCGAATCACCCCGGCCGCAAAAGCCTCGCGGGGTGCCAGGGAGCCGAGCATAACGGGGCGACCCTCTCCAGGCCGCCCCTGAGGAGGCACAGTCGGTCAGATCACTCGACCTGGCGGCGGAGGAAGGTCGGGATGTCCAGTTCGTCCTCGTCGAACTCTTGGAGCATGAGCTGCGCCGGACTGGCCTCCAACTTACCGGCCCGGCGGCGGAGATACGCTGGCCGCTCAACCACCTTGCTTGCATAGGCCTTGAGGTCGGCGATCTTGGTCTGCTCGGTCGCCTTCACCTGCTGTTGCTCGAATCCGGTCGCGATGACCGTCACCCGCACCTCGCGGTTCATGCGATCATCGATCACCGCCCCGAAGATGATGTGCGCATCGGGATCGGCGGCGGCATAGATTGCCTGACCAACCTGCTCGACCTCATGGAGACAGAGGTCCGGACCGCCGGTGATGTTGAGCAAGACCCCGCGGGCCCCCTGGATGGAGACATTCTCCAGGAGGGGGCTATTGATGGCCCGCTGTGTCGCCTCGATGGCGCAGTCCTCCCCGACGGCATGACCGGTCCCCATCATGGCCAGCCCCCGCTCGGCCATAATGGTCCGCACGTCGGCGAAATCCACATTGACGAGCCCGGGGATCACGATGAGATCCGAGATCCCCTGAACCGCCTGGCGGAGGACATCGTCGGCAAGCTTGAAGGACTCGAGAAAGGTCGTGGTCCGGTCGGCAATGGCGAGGAGTTGCTGATTGGGAATGGTGATCAGGGTATCCACCTTCTCCTTGAGATCCTGCAGGCCCCGCTCGGCCTGTGCCATTCGGACCTTTCCCTCAAACTGGAAGGGTTTGGTCACCACACCCACCGTGAGGATCCCCAACTCTTTGGCGAGATTGGCGATCACTGGGGCGGCGCCTGTCCCGGTTCCACCACCGAGCCCCGCGGTGACGAAGACCATATCCGCCCCGTCCAGGAGACTCAGGATCTTGTCGGTGTCTTCGATGGCCGCCTTCCGCCCGACGTCCGGGTTCGACCCCGCTCCCAACCCTTTCGTGAGCTTTTCCCCGATCTGCAGCTTGCTCTCGATGGGGGAAGAGTGGAGAGCCTGGGCGTCGGTGTTGATCACGATGAACTCGACCCCCGTCATCGACGAAGTCGCCATGCGGTTCACCGCATTCGAGCCCCCTCCTCCGACACCGACGACTTTGATCTTGGCTGTTCTCTGAGGACCCTCTTCTAGTTGAAACGGCATCGCTCACCCCCTCCTTATGATTGTTGATCGTTCACCGATGACCGAACAATTTCGAAATTCGAAATTCGAAATTTTTGGGGACCTCGGACCTCGGACATCGGACTGCCCCTAAAAGAATTCGCCGAACCACTCCCGCATCCTCTCCGTCACCCGGCTGAACAGGGCGCCCTCGGTGACCCGCCGGAACTTTCGCTGGTGTCGATTCTGGGATCCATACTGCACGAGACCCACGGCCGTCGCGTAGATCGGGCTCGCCACCACGTCCACGAGCCCCGCCACCCCTGTGGGGATTCCCCGCCTCACCGGCAGCTTGGTGATCTCCTCCGCCAATTCCGGAACCCCAGGCATGATCGAGGACCCACCCGTCACGACCATCCCCCCGACGACCGTCTCTCCAAACCCGGCTCGCCGGATCTCCCGATCGACGAGGGAAAAGATCTCCTCGAGGCGCGGCCGGATGATCTCACACAGCATGTGTCGGCTGATGGTGCGGGGCCGCCGACCGCCCACGCCCCCCACATCGATATGCTCCTCCCGCTCGATCATCGAGGCCAAGGCGCATCCGTGTTTCTTTTTGACCTCCTCCGCCTCATGAATGGGGGTGCGTAAGCCGATGGCGATGTCGTTGGTGAGATGGTCTCCGCCGACCGCCAGCACGGCCGTGTGCCAGATGCTCCCCTCTTCGAAGACGGCGATGTCGGAGGTGCCGCCGCCGATGTCCACGAGAACCGCGCCGAGGTCCTTCTCGTCGGGAGTGAGGGTCGAGAGAGAAGAGGCGAGCTGCTGGAGCACGATGTCCTGGACCTCCAGCCCGGCGCGGTTGCAGCACTTGATGATGTTCTGGGCCGAGGTGACGGCCCCGGTCACGATATGGACCTCGGATTCGAGCCGCACCCCGGTCATCCCCAGCGGCTCCTTGATCCCCCCCTGGCCGTCCACGATGAACTCCTGGGGCAGGACATGGATCACCTCGCGATCCACGGGGAGGGCGACCGCCTTGGCGGCGTCAATGACCCGGTCGACATCCTTTTGGGTGATTTCCCGACTCTTGCTCGAGACGGCAATGACGCCGCGGCTGTTGATCCCCTTGATGTGGCCCCCGGCGATCCCCACGAAGACGGAATGGACATCCACCCCGGCCATGAGCTCCGCCTCTTCCAGCGCGCGCTTGATGGAGTCCACCGTGACATCGATGTTGATCACGACACCTTTCCGGAGCCCCTTGGAGGGACTGGTCCCGATGCCGATGATGTCCAAGCCCCCATCGTCGAGAAGCTCGGCGATGATGGCGCAGATCTTGGTGGTGCCGATGTCCAATCCCACGATCACATCACTCTCCCGTGGCACCTCTCATCCTCCTTTCTCGGGCGGCTTCAGGATCACCCGCCCGGGAAATCTGAGATCCGCATACGCGAAACTCTCCAGCCGCGCCTCGCGATGGGCCAGGGCCAGGCTGAGACGATGCAGTTGCGCGAGGGGCTCCGGACCGATCCGCAGAATCGTCCTGTTTCCCGCCAGGCGCAGGATGTAGTTGCCATCCGCCTCGGCGGTCACCTCCTCCACCGGCGTCTGCTTGAGGAGCGGCGCCTCCTGGAGCAGCTCGAGGAGCTCAAGCCCGCCCAAGAGTCGCCGGTCATCGAGATGCTCCCCGGCCCGGGCCTCGGCCCTCCAGGCTGCCCGAAGGAGCGGCAGGGCCTGCCCCGGGCGTGTCCGCACCTCCTCAAGGATGACGGCATCAGCGCTCAGCAGATACGTCTTGCCCACGGACAACAGGGCAACGGGCCGTCGCTCCTCGACGGTGATGATCAGGCTGAGGGGGGGCTGTCGCTGGATCGAGGCGCTCAGCACCCATGGATGCGTCGTGATCCTGCCAGCCACCTCCTCGAGATTCAGTTGGAGAATGTTGACCGGCGGCCGGAGCCGCAACCGAGAGAGGATCTCGGTTGTCTTCAGGTGGACATTTCCCCGGACTCGGATCTCGCGCACCTCAAGATAAGAGATCTGACGCAGGGACCCATGGGCCCACCAGACACCCCCGATCACCACAGCCCCCCCAAGGGCGACCGCCGCGACCGCCAGCAGCCTTGTGCGCCGAGGAGTGTTTTTCTGGCCTTTCCGCTTCATTCCCCGCTCTGCTGCGTTCGGGGTTCCATTCCTAGTCTTCCCCGACAACCCGGACCTCGAGCTCGAGATCCACTTGCATCTTTTCCCGGACCTGCCGTTGCGTCAGCTCAATGAGGGCCATGATATCAGCCGCGGTCGCCCCCCCGAGGTTGATGATGAAGTTGCCGTGTTTCGGCGAGATGCAGGCACCCCCGACCCGCACACCCTTGAGTCCTGCCTTTTCCACAAGGCGGCCGGCGTACTCCCCAGGCGGATTCTTGAATACGGAGCCCGCCGATCGCCACTCCACCGGCTGTCCACGATTTCGTTGGACGAGGTTCGCTGAGATCCGGCGCCGAATCTCACCGGCGTCACCCTGCTCCAGATCGAAGGCCACCTCGAGGATGACGCATCCCTCTGGCAGTGAGGAGCGTCGGTACGAAAACTCCATCCGGTCCCGCGAGAAGACGTGCTCATCCCCCTCGCACGTCAACAGCCGCACCGCCAACAGGTGATCGGCGATACATCCCCCAAAGGCGCCGGCGTTTCCCCGGACTGCGCCCCCGACGGTCCCGGGGATCCCCGCCAGGCACTCCACCCCGCTGAGGGCGAGCTTGGAACAGAAGGCCACCAGTCGGCTCAGATGAACTCCCGCGCCGGCCCAGACTCGGTTCCCATCCACGTTCAGCTGAGTAAAAATCCCCTCCAGATGAAGGACCATCCCTCGAAACCCCCCATCTCGGACCAGCAGGTTGCTCCCGCCTCCCAAGACGATGCAGGAGACCCCTTCCTCTCGGCACAGCCGCAGGGCAGCCCGCACGTCCGCCTCACCTTCGGGAAAGACCATGATGTCTGCAGGCCCCCCGATTCCGAAGGAGGTATATTTGTCGAGGGGCTCCCCGTACACGATCCTGCCGCGAATCTGCCTTTGCAGCTTTTCCTTGAGTTCTTTGGGAATCATGTGTTGTAGTCTCGTTCATTGTTCAGGGTTCACAGCATCTCCAAAATTTCGAATTTCGAAATTCGAATTTCGAAATTGTTCGGCCGTCGGTCATCGGTCACCGGCAGTGAGGCGGCGGAGGATCTCCTCCCCCACCTGCCAGATGTCTCCGGCCCCCAAGGTAATCACCATATCTCCAGGGCGGAGCATCGGGAGCAACACGTCCGGGATCGCCTCCTTCTCCGGGATAAACGTGGCATGGCGATGTCCATGCTCCAACGCCCCCTCGACGATCTGCCTCCCACTGACGCCGGGGATGACCGGCTCACCGGCCCCATACACCTCAGTCACCACGAGCAGGTCGGCCTGGTAAAAGGCGGTGAAGAACTCTCCGAGCAGATGCTTGGTTCTCGTGTACCGGTGGGGTTGAAAGACCAC
>JAKEGQ010000074.1 GCA_022615475.1 Candidatus Methylomirabilota bacterium
GGGCGACCAGAAGAACTTCAGGGAATAGGGAAGCTCCAGAAGCCTGAGCCCCCCAATGGCGGTGAGGGAGGCACCGCTCACACGGAAATAGACCGGAAGGACCTCCCAGAGAATGGCGGGGGGAGCCCCCTCGAGGAAGTAGAGAAAGGCAACGATGCCAAGCTTCCGCCGGGAGGTCGGCGAAAGGCGATCCGCCCCCACGAGGGCCCACAGACGTTTCCTCACGCTCGATCCCTGGATGGCCCGTGGAAGATCAGCACATGCCCGTCCGGGTCATGAACCGAGAACTCGCGGTCGCCCCAAGGGTAATCGGCCGGTTCGCGCGAGATCGCCACACCCCGCTCTTTGAGGGTCGCGCACCAGTGATCCACATCCTTGACAGCGAAGGCCACGAGAACTGATGCACCACGCTCAGGGGTCGGCGCCACCAGGTCATCGGCCACCGGCAGGTCAAGACCGGCCGTACGGGCCACCTGCAGAGCCACTTTTGTCGCACCCACCTGAAAGAGCGCATAGTGGTCCCCGTCAACAAACCGCAAGTGGAGCCCCAGGGTGTGCTGATAAAACTGGACCGCCCGCGGAATATCGCGCACGATCAATGCAATGAAGTCACACCGCTCTATGCCTTCCATCGCTCTCTTCCTACCCGTCGGGCTGAATATAACTGCTGGTCGCGTGAGCGATCAGCTTCTTGGCGTCATGCGCCATGAAGAGCCGGATCTCCCCGTACACGATCCGCCTCCCCGCCTTGAGCACCTCGGCCCTGGCCACGACGTCGCCCCCGACGGCAGGGCGCAAAAAATTGATCTTTAACTCATTCGTCACGGTCATCGGCTTGAGGCCGATCACGCTTAAGATCGCACAATAGATGGCCATATCGGCCAGGGTCATCAACATGCCACCCATGATGTATTTGCCGGGCCTCAGATACCGCTCGTCATACTTCATGCGGAGCACCGCGTATCCGCTTCCTAGTTCTTCGCACGTGATCCCGAATTCGTCCACTAGAGGACACTGCTCCTTGATAAACTGCTCGAGCGCTTCCTTGGTGAGCCTTCCCTCCCCCATCTCTTCTTATCCCCTCCTCCCATCCAGAAACACCGTCGTCTCAGGCTACTACAAAAAGACCCCGGGCGCGAGGGCAAGGAAAACTCGCTCCCCGCGACACCGGGGTCGTTGCAACGAGGTATCGAACGGCCGGACCGGGCACGTCGATAACTGCTTACTTCTTCTTGTGGCGCATGCGGCGGCGCATCTTCTTGTACTTGTGCTTCCGGATCTTCTTCCGCCGCTTCTTGACGACGCTTCCCACTTCGATTCTCCTTCTCTTTCCTTTTGGCGCCTTGTCCAAGGCCTGCCGAACCTCTCTGACCGCCGCCACCATCGATCTGAGCTTCCCCTGGGCCTCCTCCACCGTGCGGGTCTTGAGCCCGCAGTCCGGATCGACCCAGAGGGCTTCCTTCGGAATCACCTGCAGCGCCTTTTCGATTCGCCCCCTGACCAGCTCCGGGGTCTCGACGACATGGGAGTGGACATCCAGGACCCCGAAGGAGAGATCCTTATTGAACGGGTGCTTCTTGAAGAGAGCGATCAGATCCAACCCGCTGTTGGACATCTCGAGGTCGAAGTTGTCTACGGGGAATCGCAGCATCCCGGGATAGATGAACTCGAAGGCCCCGTAGCAGATGTGGGTGATGAAATAGGCGGGCATCCCATCGGTCACCGTCCGCATCGCCTCGATGGCAAAGGGGAGTTCCTCTGGCCGGACCGAAAGCGCCGGCTCGTCAATCTGGATCACCTTGGCCCCTGCCTCCACCAAGGTCTCTACTTCCTTCCGGATCACCTGTGCCAGAGCGAAACACGCACTCTTCCGATCCGGGTAGAAGTCGTTGAAGGACCAGTCCATGATGGTGTAAGGGCCCGTGAGCATCCCTTTGATCGGCTTGCTGGTCAGGCCCTGGGCGAACTTCCACCACTTCACTGTCATGGGGCCAGGCCACTGGATCTTCCCCGTAATGATCGGCTTGCGGTAGTACCGGTTCCCGTAGGATCGGACGAGTCCACCCATCTGGAAGCCGGGCATAACCTCGGCGAAGTAGGCGACCATGTCCCCGCGGTACTGCTCCCCATCCACGAGGACATCGAGGCCGATCGCCTCTTGCTGTGCGACCCAAAACTCAGTTGCCTTCCTTTCCAGAGCCTCCAACTCCTTCTGGCTAATCTCCTTGCGGGCAAACCTCGCTCGCGCCTCCACAAGATAATCCGGCTTGGGGAAGCTCCCGACCGTACTCGTGGGCAAGGGCGGCAGCGTGAGCCCCAACTTCTTGAGCTTCGCCTGGCTCATCGTTTTCCCCTTTGCAAGAAGGCATCCCGCAGCTCCTTCAGGAGTCTCAGCTTGGCACCCGCCTTTTCTCGCGGCAGGTATTCCAGCCCGCACGAGGGGTTGAGATAGACGAGCCCTCCGCTGAGACGCGGGAGGATCTTTTCCAAGATGGGAAGGACCTGCGGCGCAGCCTCCATCCTGGTGTTGCGACCGTCAATGAGCCCGAGCCCCAGGACCTTCTGGGAGCCCAGTTTGGCGATCTTCTCCGGGAGCTTAGGTGCATACGTAAAGTCGAAGCCCAGGATATCGACCGGAAGCTCTTGGAGGGACTCGTAGAGTGGTGTGGCATCCGCAAAATAGGTGTAGAGGGCGAGCCGCGATGATCCCTTGGCCTGGTTCAATGGCTTTAAGGCTTTGTGAAGCACGCGCAGGTCCTTGGGGTGCTTCAGGATGGCTGGCTCTTCGACCTGGATCACCTCCGCCCCCGCACCCGCCAGGGCGCGGACCTCTTGAGCTAAGACCTCGCCGAGATCCAGGACCAGTGTGCTGAGTTGCCGATACACGGGGGTCTGCCGAATGGAGGAGACGGCCAATGTGTACGGGCCCGTCAGGACCGCCTTGATTGGACGGGGCGAGATGGCCCGCGCGTACCGAAAATCCTCCGCGACCAGCGGTCCGTTCCCGGCGACCCGGCCCTTGATCACGGGCTGACGGAAGTAGAAATTGGTATCGAAATACCGGAGCAGACCGTTGATCTCGACCTGGTTCAGCTTTCCGGCCAGATGGGAGACAGGGTCGTACCAACGGATCTGGCCATCAGTCAGGAGCTCGCAGCCTGCATGGGCCTGCTCCTGGATGACCTCTGCCACCACTGAATCCTGCACCCGGCTGAAGTCATCCGGCGAGATTTCTCCCCGCTCCCGCTGGGCATAGGCCCGCCGGAGCCGCTGCTGCTCCCTGCTGGCACCGACCCTGGGGTAGCTACTATGGTTAGCCAGAACTAATTCCATGTCCACTCCGTGGCGTCCGAAGTCCAATGTCCGATGTCCGACATCAAAGACCCACCTGTCCCTTCCGACATCGGACGCCGGACTCCAGACCTCGGACGTTACTTAATCTGCTGGACCGCTTTCTTGACCTCCTCGTAATTCGGCTCCTTCGTCGGGTCATCGGAGACCCACATATAGCGGATCGTCCCCCCTCCGTCTAGAACAAAGACCGCCCGCTTGGCCGCCGTGTAGCCCGTCAGTCCCGCCAGATTGGGGAACTGGATGCCATACGACGTGACGACCTGGCGTGTATAGTCACTCAAGAGGGGAAAGTTGATCTTGTGCTGCTCCGCGAAGGCCTTATTGGCAAAGGGGGTGTCCACGCTGACGCCGAGGACCGCTGCGCCGAGCCCCCCCAGGCTATCCCGGAGTGTGCACATCTCCTTGGTGCAGGTACCGGTAAAGGCGGCGGGATAAAAGGCCAGGATCAGCTTCTTTCCTTTAAACTCGGCGAGACTTCGCGGCTTTCGTTCGGTGTCCACGAGGGTAAAATCGGGCGCCTTCTGTCCCACGGCGAGGGCCATAGCCTCCTCCTTCCCTCACGTAAGTTCGCAATACTTCGGTAAGCCACCAAGAGTTACAAAACAGGCGCCCAGGGAGTCCCTGGGCGCCAGCCGACATGGCAAAGCGGAAGGCGGTGTCCTAATTACTTCACCACCCAGGTGTCTCCCCGGCTGAGCATGGCCTCCAGATCCCCCGGTCCGAGTCGCTTCTTGGCGCTCTCGATCTGGGCGTTGGCCCCCTCGTCATAGGTCATCCTCTTCACCGCCCGGAAGACCCCGATGGGTGTCGGAAATTGCGGCCCGAGCCGACTCAGGATATAGGCCATGCTCGGGTTCGTTTCATCATGGACCAGCAGCTCGGATGTGTCCGCCCCGTCCCCAAGGGTGACGATCTCGGGGTTCATATCCTTCCCGAGGCGGATACCCTTCTCTCGGTTCTTGCCGAAGATCAGGGGTTTGCCTTGCTCGAGCATCAACTGATGGTCCGCCTTCGTGGAACGATCCGTGATCGGCTCCCAGGCCCCGTCGTTGAACACATTGCAGTTCTGCAGGATCTCGATGAAGGCGGACCCTTTGTGCTCATGCGCCCGCTTCAAGGTGTCCTGCAGGTGCTTGATCTCCACATCGACGCTCCGAGCGACAAACGTCGCCTCTGCCCCCAGGGCAATCTCGATGGGGTTGAGCGGGTAATCGAGCGATCCGAAGGGGGTCGATTTCGTCACCTTCCCAAGCTCCGACGTCGGCGAGTATTGCCCCTTGGTCAACCCGTAGATCCGGTTGTTGAAGAGGAGGATCTTGATATCAATGTTCCGGCGCAGGGCATGGATGAGGTGGTTCCCCCCGATGCTCAACCCGTCGCCGTCCCCCGTCACCACCCAGACGTGCAGCTCCGGCCGACTGATCTTGAGGCCCGTGGCAATCGCCGGAGCCCGGCCGTGGATCGTGTGAAACCCGTAGGTGTTCATGTAATAAGGGAAGCGGCTCGCGCAGCCGATCCCGGAGACGAAAACCAGCCGTTCCCGGGGAATGCCCAACTCGGGCAGGACCTTTTGCATCTGCGCCAGGATGGCGTA
>JAKEGQ010000075.1 GCA_022615475.1 Candidatus Methylomirabilota bacterium
ATCCGGCCGCTCTGTCCGTACAGGACCCAGTGCTCGATCGATATGTCACAGTTCGGACAGAGGCGGCTTTCGGGGATCTTCAACCACATGAGAACCTCCCTTTCGTCATATTGTGGCTACCTTCAGACCGCCCCGTCTGGACTCGTAAGGTGGTCATGTGGCACGGGGCAAGGATCTGTGGACCCTTACGCGTGGCCAGGGGAACCTGTATGAATTCCCTCAAACTTCAAGATGTAGATTCCAGGGCGCCATGCAGCGAGGGTCTGGACCGCCTCAAGAAAATCCGGGGCGGCAACTTCCTTAAGCTCGGTCTCAGCAGTTGCCGTAACCTTCACGGTGAAGAAGAACATCGGCATCGCCTGTTCCCCCTCCAGAATGGTGATGCGTATTGTGGCACGTGTCTCCCTCACCTCAATATGACGATGGCATTGGCCGCGAGGACTGCTGTTAAGGCCGCCGCCAAGGTTGCCAGAATGAGCATGCAGAGGACTACGCCTATGGCGGTGGGGACGAGGATAGCAGCCATGACGCATTCCTCGATTGTCTTCAAAACCTTCATCAATCCGACTCCGGTACTTGAATCCACAATTCGCCCGCATGTTCATGGCATTCCCGGCATCGTCGATATGATTCTTCAACCACGCCACGAGTGCACGGGCCTCCCGCGGGCTTGCAACGGTTGCAACCGGTGCAGGTGCATTCTTTTCTCAACTCCACCCCTCCATTGGCTCTCCTCACCAGCATCCGCCGACCTTCGCTGGGATTGCCCCTGAGCGCCGGCTGATGTGGACGAGGAGTCATCCTTGGGTGACACCCGTTGCTGTGTGGCAACGGGGATGTCGCGGTTCTGTTGAAAAGAATCGGCAGTGAGACGAGATGAGACAATCGGGTGAGCGCCGGATATTAGGCGGAGGGAAAACCTGAAGTGCGGGGAGGGATTCCCCCGAGAGGCTGCTGGATCAGGGCTGGATCAGCCCGCGGCGAATGGCGTAACGCACTAGGCCGGCCGTCTGGCGGATGTCCAGCTTGTCCATGAGCCGGGTGCGGTGGGATTCGACCGTCTTGACGCTCAGCCCCAGCAGCCCAGCAATGTCCTTCGTCGTCTTCCCCTCGGCGATGAGCTGTAGGACTTCCCGTTCCCGGGGTGTCAGAGGATCGGCGGGGAGGTCGGTCTTGGCCAGATAGGCTTGCACGACGGCCTCGGAGATCCCGGGGCTCAGGTAGCGGCCACCCCGCATGACCTCCTGGATGGCCTGCACGAGTTGGGCGGTCGCCTGACTCTTCAACACGTAGCCACGAATACCTGCCTGGAGGGCCTCAAGAACGTACTGGTCCGCGGTGTGGACGGTCACTAAAATTGCCTTCGTCCGGCGGGACGCCCGGGTGATCTCCCGGGCGGCGTCGAGTCCGTTCAGCAGCGGCATGGCGAGATCGAGGACGGCCACGTCGGGCTCGAGTTCCTGGGCCAGTTGAGTGGCTTCGCGGCCGTCCGCAGCCTCACCGACCACGGTGAACCCGTGCTGTTCCAAAAGGGTTTTCAGGCCCTGGCGGATCAGCGGGTGATCGTCCGCGATGAGCACCTGGCCCGACATTGTCGCTCCCACGGCAAAGCCCCGGGGCCGCGTTCCACTGACGTTGGCCACCTTCCCCGGGGGCTCTGCACTCACCCTGATGTAACCTTCTTACTCGGGTCGCCTTCTACGACCTGCCGAATCGCGGCCAACAGCTCTGGTACCCGGGTCACCTTCGGCAGGAAGGCATCGGCGCCGCTGCGGGTCGCCGCTTGCCGGTAGGCGTCGTCTTGATATCGAGTAAAGATGATGACCTTTGTTTCGGGCTGCTCGGCCTTGATCCTTCGGGTAGCCTCCAGCCCGTCGACCTGGGGCATCGCTAGGTCCATGAGGATGAGATCGGGCGAAAGCGCCCGAGCAAGCTCCAGGGCCTCCGAGCCGTCCCCCGCCTCGCCTACCACCCTGAACCCTCGATCCTTTTCGAGAATTCGCATGAGGCTGTTACGAACCCCCTCATTGTCGTCGACAATCAGGATTGTAGTGGGCATATGGCAAGTAGCTCTTGGCATAATAGTCTAGAACGTCTCATAGATCAAACGCCTCTTGCTAAGAATAAACCAGTCGGGGGGCTTTGGGGAATCGGGTGAAACCCGGATTTGGAGGGGGGGAAATCCCGCAAAAGCCACTACAGTGGCTGCGTTGTCCCACATGCGGCTCTCAGCCCAGGATTAATTACGAGTGATCCGAGTCCGGCGCGACCTCGTCGTCCTGCAAGGGGATCGTCAGGCGTAGCTCTGTTCCCTGTCCCGGGGCAGAAGCAATTGCGACTTTGCCCCCCACCTCGCCCACCCGCTCTTGGATGCTGAGCAGGCCGATACCCCGCCTGCCCCACTTGGCGAGGATGGCACGCACCTCAAAGCCGATCCCGTCATCCCGGACGGTGCAGCGGATTTGCTGGGGCTGCCGCTCAAGCTCGATCCATGCCCGGTTGGCCCTGGCATGCTTGCCGGCGTTCGTGAGGGCTTCTTGGACGCTCCGGTAAATGACCGTCTCGATCTCTCGTGAGGGACGCGGCCCGATGGAACCCTCCACGGTGATGTGAAGCCCTGTCCGTGCTGCGACCCCCTGGGCGAGAGAGTCCAGGGCGGGTTTCAGTCCGAGGTCGTCCAGGATCGGGGAGCGGAGTTCATGGGAGAGCCGACGGAGGTGTTCCTCGGCCTGGTGGAGCTGGCTGCGAACCGCCTCGAGGTGCTCCTGTGCTTGTAGCGGAAGCGTCTCGGCCAGCTCCTCCAGCTTGAAGTGGATCGCGGCGAGGAGTTGCCCCGCGGTATCGTGGAGATCGCGGGCAATCCGTCTCGCCTCCACCTCCCGGGCCTGCTGCACCGCGGCCGCCAGCGCGCGGAGCTGGTCCCGGTGGGACACCAGCTCTTCGTATAGGTTGGCGTTCTCGATAGCGACTCCGATGATACTGCCAATGGCGCCAAGCGTATGGAGCTCAAGTGGGGAAAACGGCACATCGCTACGCCGGGCGATGAGGGTCACACCCAGGGTCTCGGCCTTCGAAAGGAGCGGAACGCACGCAACGATGCGGAAGCCTTCCGCATCCAGGCCAGCTCGAATCGCCGGGTGTTTCATGGCCTCGACCGGCCATACACCCACCTTCTTCGAGGTGATCGACTCCTCAATGATCTGTGACTCGTCGGGCTTGATGGTTGCCGCAAAGATCGGTGAGAGTTCCTCATGAGGGCTGGCAGTCAGAATCCCGCTCGACAGATCCCGGAGGTACAGTCCTGCAATCCGCACTCCGAATGCGAGCTGGATTTCGGCAGCCGCTGTCTGGATGACCTGCTCTACCTTACGTGCGCTGCCCACGGCAACGGCGAGGTCGTGAAGGACCTGTCCATGGGCATCTTTAGGAGAGGGAGTCTGTTGTTCGCTCATGATCGGTCCAGAGGACGCTCGGGTGATCAGGCTCCAATCCCGGGCATTCGCTCGGCAGGTTGAAGCGGATGGTACCTGGGGGGAATGCGCCCGTGAGGGGAGTTGCCCGAGGAACGCCCCAATTGGTCATTGTGTTGATTGTAGCGAGTTGTCGTGGATGGCTCCTCTCAAATCGCACTGAGGCTGCCATGCTCGGTCGGGCTGATCCGCTTGAGTTTGATATGAGGCAACCTCCATGCCAAGATCGAACGGGATCCGTCCTCTTGGGAGCAGTCGCCTAATGTTCAAGGTCTTGTGCTCGTACCCCTTAACCCCGGTATCAAGGTTGAGAGGTTCCTGAGGGGCAGGGGAGATGGGGTAATATTTACACACTCGCAAAGGACCTGTACCCGACGGCGAGGTTGGAAGAGTAGCAACTACAGGGGAAGGCGCATACCGTCGTACGCGACCTCATCCGGGACATCCTGGAGGCGGGCGAGCATATCATCGTGCAGGTGGGTCAGGAGCAACCGCTTGCAGTTGAGCGCGGACCGGTGCGCCTGGATTTCCTTGTACGTCGTGTGGAACTGGACTTTCCGCTCATAGAGGTAGGACTCGCAAATGAAGAGGTCGCAGCCGTCGGCGAGCTCAATGAGCGTGTCCGTCCACTCGGTGTCCCCCGTGTAGCCCAGGACCTTCCCGCCGGCCTTGACCTTGTACCCGAAAGCGACTTCTCCGTGCTGGTGCGACACCGGGAGGGGGAGGACCTCCACCGGACCGATGCCAGTCCACCGTTTCGGCTCAAATTCGAGGTACTGGACCGGAAATCGGCGCTGCATCATGTCTCGGGTCTCTTTATACATGATGCCCCACAGGCCTTCCACCCGCTCTTCGATTCCGGGCGGACCGGCAATGACCAGTGGTTCGTGGCGGCGCGTGAGGAACTGATACTGTAGGAAGAGGAATGGAATGCCCGACATATGATCCCCGTGGAGATGGCTGACGAAGATAGCCCCGATTGGAGCCGGATCCATGTCGAGGCGCTTCAGGGCGATGAGGGTGGTAGCCCCGCAGTCGAGTAGAAAGGCCCAGGAGGGAAGGTTCACCAGGAAGGCCGGCTGATTCCGCCCCCCACTTCCGAAGGCATCTCCCGCCCCGAGGACAATCAGCTCCACTGTGCTTCCCGGCCCGCTCTCTCGACCCTGCCGTCCGACCCCTTCATCAACCGTCATTCGTCTCCCCATGCGAAGCGTCGCACATTGGTCCACCTAGGTCGTCTTGTCCCTTCACGGCCGGGGCCCCATGATCATCCAGGTGCCGAGGCCGCGGGCGACGCGCCTCCCGTCGCGATCCAGGACATCCCCTTCCCCGACGACGAGGTGCTTCCCTTGCCGGATGACCCGCCCGCGGCCGGTGAGAGTGCCGCTCGTTGCCGCTTCGAGGAAATTGATCTTGAGTTCGGCGGTGACTAACTGCACCCCTTCCCCCAGGCTGTTGTAGGCCGCCCAGCCGATCGCCTCATCCATCAGGGTACACAGCACCCCGCCATGCACCACGCCACTCCGGTTTAACAGAAAGGGCCTCGCCGTGATCCCGACCTCGGTTTCGCCGCTTTCTCGTCGCACGATCTCCTCTCCGATCAGGTCTCGATAGTGAGGGGCCTTTTGCTTCTTCCGGGCGGCCGCGAGCCTCTCGCTCAGGAACAGAAGCTCTTCCCGCGCCAGCTCCCCGAGGGATCGGAACCGCTCCACGAGATCCCTTTCCTCGCGTGTCAGGTCCACCGGCGACTCCTTTCAGATCCGCTGGTTGAATTTTCCCGCGTACCCCGTCAGCTCCACATACCCGTGGCCGGCGACGGGGCTTCCCTCGTACGTCCCCGTCACCTTGACACTCCCCTCCCAATAGATGACCTGGGTGCTCTTTCGCGTGTCGAGCTCCTGGTCGGGAAGGCTCGGGGTGACCGTGAGGGCGAGGCGGTGTTGCGGAATCCGGATCTCCCAACCCATCGGGTAGGTCGCGTGGCTCCGCGGGCTCTTCCAGGTCTCCGTCGCCCGGAGCTCCACCTGCGAGAGGGTCAGGTGACGCGAGCTGCCGTCCGGCAGGATCAGTGTCCCACTGGAATGGGTGTCGGGCCGCCCCCCCTTCTGGCGCATGAGATAGAACATCAGTTCCACGCGATTATCGAGCTGAAGCCCGAACCAATCCCACCCCTCATGCTCATCATGCAGCTGGCTGCTCCCGAACTCGTGATCCATCCAGCTCCATCCCGCGACCCGCTCCGTCTTCCCCTGAACCGTCATCGTCCCGGCGGTCTCTAGCCGGGGAAGGGAATAGTAGTGCGAGGCGTAGCCTGCGCCCTCCCCCTTCTGGCTCACCCCATCCGTGCCGTGGACCACGGGAGGCTTGATCGGGGTCAGGGTCAGGTCCACGGCGTATTGTTCATCCTTGGCCCGCAGGCGATGAGTGTTTCCTTGTGCCTCAAGACGCCAGTCACCGTTCCAGACCGTCAGGGCGGTGGCGCTTGCGCCGGCGGCCTCGAGCGCGGCACGATTGAGCCGATCCGTGAAGTGAAAGAGCCTTCGGTCGAGATCCGAGACGGCGAAGTGGGCCAGAAAGAGTTCTCGCACCGCCCACTGGGACGGATTGGCCGTGTCCCGTCCTTCTTCGGTCCCGACCCGAAAGAAGGTGACCTGGTACCCGTACCGTTTGCCGTCTGTCGATCGGAGGTGCCCGGTGTAGTACCACCACTCCGTCTTGAAATCCGGGTGACTGAAGTGATCCCGGGGGAACTCAAATCGGTAGCCGGGAAAGGCCCGACGATACTCCCGGGCTTCGGCGCTGACACACAGGCCGAGCAGCAGGAGGAGCGGCCACCAGCGGGATTTGCCGAAAGGAATCATGCTGGGCCGAACTCTAGAGGATGCGGCATCCGGTGTCAAGGCAATGGCCGCGATCCCCTCGTGCGGGCCGATCCGCGCTCTATTGACCGGTAGTTGCCCGGGTGTTAGGGTAGCCGAGTGTGCTACCGCGGCCGGCGGGCCGGGAGAGGATCGGGGAAACTTTTCCGCAGTGGAGTTGTCAAATCCAGTAGAGATGACCACACGTGCCGTCATCTCCGGGGGTCGGGACCCGGACCACGACCTCGTTGATCGGGCGTTGGGTGGGGACCGGGAGGCCTTTGCGTCCCTCGTGACGAGGCACCAGAAAAAGATCTTTAATTTCATGTATCGAATGGTGGGAGAGAGGGGGGCGGCAGAGGATCTCACCCAAGAGGTGTTCCTCAAGGCGTATGAGGCGTTGCCCAGGTTCCGAAAGGCGGCGGCTTTTTCGACCTGGCTGTACCGTATCGCCCATAACCATTGCCTCAATGCTCTCAAAGGGAGAGGACGTGAGATTGCCGTGAGCGCTCTGACGAGCGAGACGGCGAATCGAAATCCCGTGGCGGCGATCGTGGAGCCGTCCGCCTCTCCCGAGGAAAGACTCGAGCGGCAGGAGTTGCAAGCGGTGGTTCAGGAGAAACTGGCCGAGCTGACGCCGGAACACCGTGCGGTTCTGGTCCTCAGAGATATCCAGGGCCTTTCCTACGACGAGATCGCGGCGGCCCTTGAGTTAGAAGACGGTACAGTCCGGTCCCGGCTGCACCGGGCCCGGACGGAGCTGAAGGAAAAACTGCGAAGCTATTTGGAGTTGTGATGCGGTGCCAAGACGTTCGGAGCCAACTTTCGGCCTATCTCGAGGATGAACTCGAGTTGGCGCAGCGGCGCGTGGTTGAAGACCATGTCCGTCAGTGCGTCCGATGCCAGGGGGAGTTGGTACTGCTCCAGCGGACGATCGCCCTCCTACGAGGGCTGGGCGACGTCGAGGTGCCGCCGAGTCTCTCGGCCGCCATCCAGGCCGGCATCCGTCCTCGAAGGAGGCGGTGGTGGCGAGAGGTAGTCTCGTGGCTCTTCTTTCCTATCCACGTCAAGCTCCCGATCCAGGCGGTCGCCCTGTTGCTTGTCAGCCTCGGCGCCGTGTATCTCTATCGGACGGCTCCCGAGCTCTCCCAGGCACCGCAGCCTCCTATAGCGACTGAATCGACCCCTCGGAGTGAGGCGGTCCCTTCGACGGCGGCAGGGAGAGCCGATCGGCTCGATCGGGCCGCAGGGCAGGAAGCCGC
>JAKEGQ010000076.1 GCA_022615475.1 Candidatus Methylomirabilota bacterium
CATCACCGCCACGGCCGAGGTGACAGAGATTCTCGACCGGGGGAGGGTTCGCTTCCGGACTCTCTGCGTCAACCAGCGGGGAGAGACCGTTCTCGAGGGTTTCGCCGAGATGAAGCGGCTCAAGGAGGTCTCTGTGTAGGACTGACCGACCGTCTCTCCTTTCACCCCAGCCGCTTGCCGCCTCCGCAACTCACCATGGCCCCAGCCTTCCCTCTTGACATGCTCGTGGATAGTCTATAGCCTACTTTTCCCCCGAAAGGTCTTCTCCAGATCGGTATGAGGCGTGTCACACGCTTGCTCTTGCCCCGCCAGGGGAACCGGTGCATGTATTTTTTCCAAGGAGGTGAGGCATGAAGCTGAGGAGAGTGTCCGTATGCATGATCGCGCTGGCCTCCATCGTGATTACGGTGGCCATGGCGGCGGAGCAGCCGAAGGCCGGTGGCACCCTAATCTTTGCCGTCGGTGAGACCCCGCCCTCCTTCGACGGACACCGAGAGACCACCTTCGCCATGCTGCATCCGCTGGCGCCCCATTATTCGACCCTCCTGCGGTTCGATGCCGACAAGTATCCGAAGATCGAAGGGGATGTGGCGGAATCCTGGACCGTCTCCAGGGACGGTCTGACCTATACCTTCAAGATACGCAAGGGGGTCAAGTTCCACGACGGATCCCTCCTCACGGCCAGGGATGTCAAGGCCACCTACGACAAGATCATCTTTCCGCCCGAGGGGGTGGCCAGCGCGCGGAAGGCCTATTTTGCCATGGTAGAGAAGATGGAGGCTCCTGATGAGAGCACCGTCGTCTTCCGTCTCAAGTGGCCTTCCGCCTCGTTCATCCGCCAGGTCGCCTCCCCGTGGAACTTCATCTACAAGGCGGATATCCTCGCCAAGGACCCGCGGTGGTACGAAAAGAACGTGATGGGAACGGGTCCCTTCACGTTCGTGGAATACGTCCCCGGCTCCCACTGGGTCGGCAAGAAGAATCCCGACTACTTCGTCAAGGGCCGACCCTATCTGGACGGCTATCGGGCCATCTTCATCAGGGACACGGCGCCCAGGGTGGCGGCAGTCCGCGCTGGGCAGGCCCTCATCGAGTTCCGGGGGTTTAATCCCGCCGTGCGGGACGACCTGGTCCGCGCGTTAGGGGACAAGATCAGGGTCCAGGAGAGCCCCTGGATCTGCAACATGACGGTGGCCATCAACAATGAGAAGAAGCCCTTTGACGATGTGCGGGTGAGGAAGGCCCTGACCTTGGCCATCGATCGGTGGGAAGGCTCTAAGGCCCTCTCTCAGATCTCCATTATGAAGCCGGTGGGTGGCCTCATGCGACCCGGGTCGGAGTTCGCCACCCCGGAGGCGGAGCTGACGAAACTTGCCGGATTCGGAAAGGACCCTGAGGCTGCCCGGAAGGAGGCCCGGCGTCTTCTCAAAGAAGCCGGGGTGCCCGAGGGCTTTGCCTTCACCCTCAAGAACCGGAACGTCAAGGAACCCTACGAGGCCGTGGGGGTCTATGTCATCGATCAGTGGCGGAAGGTCGGGCTGAACGTCACACACCTACCCCAGGAGGGGGGACCATACTTCGCCGACCTCCGTGCAGGGAACTACGAGACAAGCATCGACTTCAACTGCGACTTCATGGATGAGCCGGACTATCAACTGATCAAGTTCATCAGTAGCGACAAGAGCCCCATCAACTATGCCCGGTACAAAGACGCGGTCCTGGACGAACTCTACGAGAAGCAGAGTCGGGCGACGGATCCCAAGGAGCGGCTCAAGCACATCCGACAGACGGAGAAGCGGGTCCTGGACGAGCAGGCGTACACGTTCCACGTCCTGTGGTGGTACCGGATCATCCCGCACTGGGCCCGAGTGAAGGGGTGGCCCATCACACCGAGCCACTACCTGAACCAGGACCTCCGGGATGTCTGGCTTGCCGCTGAGTAGCTAGACACGAAAGGACGAAGGGCTAGGGTCTGAAGGGAACAGGCCCTAGCCCTCGATTTCTATGCAGCGATACATTCTCAAACGATTCCTCCTGATGATCCCCACGCTTTTCGGGGTGGCGGTCCTTGTTTTTCTCCTCCTGCGCGTCGCCCCTGGAGACGTCGTCGAGCTGAAATACGCCGGGGTGGGCGCCTTTGTCTCGAAGGAAGCCATGGACCAGGAACGGGCGCAGCTCGGCCTGGACAAGCCCCTCTGGCGGCAGTTCATGGACTGGATGTGGGGGATCGCCCGTTTTGATTTTGGGACCTCCATGTGGACGGGCCGCCCCATCACATATGAGATCGCCATTCGGCTGCAGTTGAGCCTCCAGCTTGCCATCATGGCCACGGTCGTAGCCGTGCTCCTGTCGATTCCCCTGGGGACAATCGCGGCGTTACGGCAGGATACCTGGGTGGACTACGTGGTCCGGGTCTTTAGCATTGCCGGATTGGCGATGCCATCCTTCTGGCTCGGGATCTTGATGATCCTGGGGATGCTCATCTTCTTCCGATGGCTGCCGCCGATGTTCTTTACCCCGTTCTGGATCGATCCGTGGGCGAACCTGTCGCAGCTCATCTGGCCGGCCCTCGCGGTCGGCTACCGCTATTCCGCCGTCGCCACGCGGATGACCCGGTCGGCGGTCCTCGAGGTCCTGCGCGAGGACTACATTCGCACCGCCAGAGCCAAGGGCCTATGGGAAAAGCTGATCCTCACACGCCACGCCCTGAAGAACGCCATGCTGCCGGTCGTCACGGTCATCGGCCTCGAGTTCGCCTTCCTGATTGGGGGGCTCGTCGTCACCGAGCAGGTCTTTAATCTCAACGGAATCGGGATGCTTTTCGTGGAAGCCATCACGCGGCGCGACTATACCATGACCCAGGCTCTGGTCCTCCTGGTCTCGTTCAGCTTTATCGTGGTGAACTTCGTCATGGATATTGTCTACGCCTGGCTCGATCCAAGGATCCGCTATCAGTAAGAGGAGAGGATGGCAGAGGCTGTAGGGACAGCAGCCGATGTGAAGGGGGCGAAAGGGAGCCTGCCGGGGTGGCTCGAGATCTCATTGCGCTTCGCCCAGCAACGGCCGCTCGGCGCCGCCGGGGCAGTGATCGTCCTGGGAATGGCGCTTGCGGCCCTGCTCGCTGACATCATCGCGCCGGGTGATCCCCAGGTGAGCAACTACGCCCTCATGCTCCGGCCGCCGAGTGCCGAGCACTGGCTCGGAACCGACTCCTTCGGTCGCGACATCCTCTCTCGGATCATCTACGGATCCAGGACCGCGCTGCTCATCGGGTTCACCTCCGCCTTCTTCGGCGCGACTCTGGGAGCCGTTATCGGCGTGGCCAGCGCCTATTTCGGCGGCCGTGTGGATCTTATGGTCCAGCGGTTCATGGACATCCTGCTCTCCTTCCCCCTCATCATCCTGGCGTTAGCCGTGGTGGCGATCCTCGGGACCGGGACCATGAACGTCATCCTCGCCATCACCATCCCCATGATCCCCCGCTGTGCCTTGGTCACGCGTGCCAGCGCCCTGGCGATCCGCGAGACCCCGTATGTCACGGCGGCCCGGGCGATGGGATTCAGCCATACCCGGATCATCTTCCGCCACATGCTTCCAAACGTCATGGCCCCGTACCTGATCCTGGTCACCGCGTTCCTGGGCCAGGCCATTCTCCTCGAGGCTTCCTTGAGCTTTCTGGGTCTCGGGGTGGCCGAGCCCACCGCCGCCTGGGGCCTGATGCTCCGGGGGGCCGCGGTGGAGTTCGCCGAGCGGGCCCCCTGGATGGCCATCTTCCCCGGGGTGGCGATCAGCGCGGCGGTCTTCGGCTTCAATCTCTTCGGCGATTCCCTCCGGGATGCGCTCGACCCCAAGTTGCGCATGGGCTGAGCCTTCCCGTCAGGAGGACGACCCGCGCCCGCGCCAGTAGCGACCTTGACGCTGCCCGCCTTTTCCGATAGCATGACAACCATCCTGGTCATTCTCGCGTCGGCGACCGGAGAGCGGGAGAGCCCTCTCATGAGTCAGTTCTACCTTGTCCTCGCCCTCGTGTTGGCCATCCTTGTTGCCGTCTTTGCCGTGCAGAATGCTCAGGAGATCAATGTCCATTTCCTCGTCTGGACCTTCCAGAGCTCGGTTGTCGTTGTGATCCTGATCTCCCTGGGGGTGGGGGCGCTGTTGGCCGCCCTCATCAGCCTGCCCCAGACGCTCAAGGCAAGGCGGCGGTTCCGGGAGAGCGAGAGGAGGCTCGAGCGTCTGGCCGGGCACGTTGACGTGTCGGAAGGGTCGGAGGTCCCTCGCGAGGAACCATGACGGGGATACGGGTGAGTCACGCGTTGACGGACGCCATTGAGATCCCCGGATGACCTGGTCTCGTCCCGGGCTGGGCGCTCCGGCCACTCAGATGGCTCTCGTTGTTCTGCTCCTGACCGGGTGTGCCGCCGCCTCCGGAAGAGTCGTAGATGGTCTATATGTGGACACGGCGAAGGGTTTTCGGGTCGCGCTTCCACGAAGCGGGTGGCAGGTTGCATCATCGCCGGGGGCGGATCTGGCCCTTCGGAACGCGGGCGCTGATGCCAGCATCGCGGTCTCGGCCAGTTGTCCCGAGCAGGAGACGGGTCCCCTGCCCGCGCTGGCCCGGCACGTGTTGTTTGGGCTCCGCCAGGTCGAATGGCTCCGACAGGAGCCTATCCAGCTGGACGGAGTGGCAGGGCTCGAGACGGTGGTCAGGGGCAGGGTGGAAGGGGCACCCGTCCAGGTGCGGAGTGTCGTGATTCGCCGAAGGGGGTGCCTCTACGATCTCCTCTTCGTGGCGCCCCCTGAGACCTTCGAGGCCCGGGGCGCGGATTTCGAGGCGTTCCTCGCCGGCTGGGAGTTTCTCTTGGAGAAACCGTGAAAGCCACTGGGTTCCCGCAGGGGCTCTTCCTGGTGCTCGGCGGCAGGGCTACTGAGCTGCTCGGACAGCTCGGCGATGTGGCCCTGCTGACCGGGCGGACCTTTTACTACGCCCTGAAACCGCCCTACGAGCTTCGGCCCCTGCTCCAGCAGATGGACCACATCGGGGTCAAGTCGCTCTCGATCTGCGGTATCGCAGCCGTCTTCACCGGGCTCGTGCTGGCCCTCCAGACCAGCTACGGGCTCGCCCGCTTCGGCGCCAAGGCCTATGTGGGGATCGTCGTCTCCCTCTCGATGGTCCGGGAGCTCGGACCGGTGCTCACCGCCCTCCTGGTGGGGGGACGGGTGGGGTCCGGGATCACGGCCGAAATCGGGGCGATGAAGGTGACCGAGCAGATTGACGCCATGCGGGCCTTGGGGGCCAATTACATCAAGAAGCTCGTGGTCCCCCGTGTCCTGAGCACGATGCTGGTCCTGCCGCTGCTCACGGTGTTAGCCGACGTGTTGGGGATCATGGGAGGCATGATCATCTCCCAGTACGAATTTCACGTGGAATCGCACCTGTATATGAACACCATCTGGCGCAATCTGCGGTTAGCGGATCTGTTGAGCGGCCTGGGCAAGACGGTCGTCTTCGGGTTTCTTATCGGGATCGTCGGTTGCTACAACGGCCTGGAGGTTTCGGGGGGGACGGAGGGGATCGGACGGGCCACGACCGCGACGGTGGTGACGTCGGCCATCTTGGTCCTGATCTCTGACTTCTTCCTGACGAAGTTCTTCTGGTGGTTGGAGATACTGGTGTGACGGCCAGGGCCATTGAGCTCTGTCGGCTGTACAAGGCCTTCAACGGCAACCAGGTCCTTCAGGGGCTGGATCTCGCGATCGAGGCGGGTGAAATCCTGACGATCCTGGGAGGGAGCGGGACGGGCAAGAGCGTCCTCTTGAAACTGATCATTGGGCTCCTGAAGCCGGATGCAGGCCAGGTCCTGGTCGAAGGCGAGGATATCGTCCCGCTTCAAGAGGAGGAGCTGCTGAAGGTGAGACGGAAGGTCGGCATGCTCTTTCAGGGGGCGGCCCTCTTCGACTCGTTGAGCGTGAAGGAGAATGTGGCCTTCCCCCTCAGGGAGCACACCCGGATGACCGAGGCGGAAATCCGGGATCGGGTCGCGGAGGTCCTGGCGCTGGTGGGGATGTCCGGGGTGGAGGAGAAGCTTCCATCGGAGCTCTCGGGAGGCATGCGGAAACGGGTGGGGTTGGCTCGGGCCGTCGCCTTGACGCCGCGGATCGTCCTCTACGACGAGCCAACGACAGGCCTCGACCCTCGGAACGTGGACAAGATCAATGAGCTGATCACCGACCTCCGCGCGAAACTGCATGTGACCTCGGTGGTGGTCACCCACGATATCCAGAGCGCCCTGCGGATCTCGGATCGCGTTGCCCTAATCTCCGAAGGGCGCATCGCCGAAACCGGCACCCCGGCGGAGATTACACAGGCCGAGCACTCGGCGGTTCAGGAGTTCTTGGCCGGCCACCTCTGATGGTTCGTGGTGGATCCTTCATGGTTCATGGCAAGCATTGAGAAGAAATCGTGTGGTCGGCACTCGTGCATCCTGAACTATGAACCCTGAACCCTGAAGGACGAACCCAGCGGAGCGGAGATGCGAGATCGAGAGTTGATGATCAAGGTTCGGGTCGGGATCTTCGTCCTCGTTCTCCTCGTGCTCTTTGTCGCCTTTGTCCTGACCCTTGGGATTCAGACCCGCATTTTCGAGGAGCAGTACCCCTTGCGGGCTGCCTTTCGCGATGTGCAGGGCCTTGTCGTGGGCTCCCCGGTCCGTCTGGCGGGACTCAGCGTGGGGACGGTGCGGAGGATCACCTTTGGTCCGGATCCTGCCGACCGCCGGATCCACGTGGAGGTAGCCGTTCATCACCAGTTTCAGTCCCGCATCCGCGAGGATTCGGTAGCGACCATCGGGAGCGTGGGATTGGTCGGGGACAAGGTCTTTGAAATCACCGTGGGGGGCGAGGGCGCAAAAATCCTCGAGCCAGGAGGAATGCTGAAGGCCCAGGAGCCAGTCGATTTCGTCCGGCTCGTGGCCCGAGGAGGAGAGGTCCTGGACGGTCTGGCAGATGCCAGCCAATCCCTCAAGAAGATCCTCTCGGACGAGGCCGGGGGGGAGCTGGTTCGCGACCTGACCCAGCTCGCCAAGAGCCTGGGCAGGCTCAGCCAGGAGATAGAGAAGGGGGATGGACTTCTGCACGCCCTGATCTTTGACGAGGGTGGGAAGGACGTGATCGGGAACCTCCGGGGAACTGTGGCGGGGCTCGAGCGGGCGGTGGCGCGCCTTGAGTCGGGAGAGGGGCTCTTAGGGGCCCTGCTCTCCGATCCCGCCGGGGCCCAGATCGTCCAGGACCTTCGAGCGGTCGTCGCCGATCTCAGGCGGATCACTGCGGGCCTGGCAGAGGGTGAGGGGACATTGGGGGCCCTCCTCAGGGATCCGACTGTCTATGAGGACCTTTCGAG
>JAKEGQ010000077.1 GCA_022615475.1 Candidatus Methylomirabilota bacterium
AATGCAGATCATGCGGGTCATGCCCGCCTTTTGATACTCCCGTATTCTGTCGATGCACTGCTGAGGGCTGCCAGCGATGCGGTTCTTGGCCTCGAATCGGATATCGGCCAACTGGAAGCGCTCCCAGACCGCTGGGGGGATCATTTGATGCATCTTGCGCTTGGCGGCCTCCTGGTCCTTGCCCATCACGACGAATGCGGCCATACCGAGACCGAATCGGTCCGCCTTGTCTCCCAGCAGGGGCCGGATGGATCTGAACATCCTGCCGATCCCATCGGGCTGGTGGGCATGCACCAGCCAGCCGTCCCCCAGCTCCGCCGCCAGCTTCATGGAGCGCTTGGAGTCTCCGCCGATCCAGATGGGAGGGTGCGGAGTCTGCAAAGGCTTGGGCGATACTTCAGCGTCCTGCAGGCGATAATGCTTGCCCTCGAAGGTGACCCGAGGTTCCGTCCACAGGGCCTTGATGATCTGCACCGCCTCCCGTTCCCTTGCCAGGCGTCCCCTGTGCGGCTCCCATGGAAAATCGAACGCCTTGAATTCTCGTTCGAACCAGCCCGCTCCCACGCTGAGATCCATCCTCCCCCCGGAGAACAGATCCAGGGTGGCCGCCATCTTGGCCAGCAGGCCGGGGCCGCGGAAGGTGATGACCAGCACCATGTGACTCACCTTGATCCTGGTGGTGGCGCCGGCCAGATAGGTCATGGCGGTCCAGGCGTCGTGAATGCCGTAGTCGTGTTTGTCGTCGCCGAAGGGCGCACCGAAAGGGTAGATCATGTGGTCGTCGCAGGTGATGAAGTCGTATCCCGCCTCTTCGGCCTTCAAGCCCATCCGGAGGAAGTCCTGGGGCGGCACGGGTGGAATGAAAAAACCCAACTCCAAAGTCATGTCCTGTCTCCTTTCATTCGACGATGCCTCCTGCCCACTGCAGATTCAGCATAACTTTGAGCCAGAAGGAGAATCCCACCCCCTAGGAGCGTGGTCATGGGGACTGGCTGTGCGGGTCCCGGATGGGATTGGCCGAAGGCCGCCCCAGGCTATACCTTCCTTCGAGTTGTTGCCGTGACATCGAGAGGAAGGAGGGAGGAGGGAGAAGATTTCGCAAGCTATCACATTCGCTCTGCTATTGTCAGTATCTTATCGTGTGGGGACTGAAATACGGATTTCGAGTCTTTGGTGAAGAGATCCAGCGCAGGAACGCGACAAGGTTGGAAAGGGACCATGGAACTTGAACTCGAACTGAAGGCACTTGATCACCAGCGTCGAAGCTATTATAATCTGGGGGGCCTCGATGAGAGAAACGATGCGCGCCGGCCCCCGGCATTTGGGGCGGGTGAGGGGGCCACTTCGTACTTCGATGACCTGACCCCCTGCGGATCGAGTAAGATAGTAAAACGGCCCTCTGAAGCATTCATGTAGCCAAAAAGGTACAAAAGGGACCCCCCCTCCGGTAAGGGTAAACCTGAACCACTCAAGCACGATAAGCCCGCTGTTGGCCGAGACCTGCTGAGCAGCGACATGAGTTGGTTAACGATGTCAAGAATTGAAAATCAGAATCCTGGTATCCCGTTATCACTACTGCCTCAATTCGCTTGTCTGCTATGAAGACGAAAGAGCCGAATGCGATGGACCACGCGTGGGGGTTCGACGCCGCCAGGGAGCAGCCCGAGCTCCTGCGCGCGTGGAACCTCTTCGTCGAGACGGGGAAGATCGAAACCAAGACCGTGCCGCCCCACGTGGCAGAGTCATGGGTGAGGAGCAGGTACTGCAAGGTGGACCCGTTTCGCATCCCTCCGAGCGCCTACTTGAGCCCTGCCCGGTACAACGAGAGGATCCGCGAGAGGCGGCAGCTGATCCATCTCTCCACCCCCATTCTCGAGAACGTGTTCAAGTCCTTTGGGGCCGCCCGGTACGTGGTCGCCCTCTATGACGAGGAGGGGTACCACATGATCCGCCTGGGCCAGACCGAGGACCTTCGCATGCGAGAGCGGCACGGGCTTCGGCGGGGTCTCTGCTTCGGGGAGGAGCACGTGGGGACATGCGGATTCTCGCTCGCCAAGAGACTCCGGAAGTCGGTGCGCGTGACCGGTTGCGAGAATTTCCTCTCCCTGCTCCACCAGACGGTCGGGGTCTATGCGCCCATCCTGGATCCCCTTTCGAGGGAGCTGATCGGCGTGATCGCGGTGGCCGGGGCGGACCTCGCCCAGTACCCGCACGCGGAGAGCATCGTCATTGCGGCGAGCACCGCGGTCGAGAACCTGCTGGAACTCGACAAAGCCAAGCGCGAACTCTCGATCTACAGTGAATCGCTCCAGATCGCAGTCGACTTCCTGGAGGACGGCGTCGTGGTGGTCGACAACCAGGGGTGCGTGTTCGAAATCAACCTGGCCGCACGGCAGGCGCTGGGGCTCGGGCGGGAAAACCTCAAAGCGCGCCCCGTCTCGGAGCTATCGCACTTTGCCCCTTTAAAAGAGATCATCATGGACTCGCTCCGTTTCCCCGGCCAGGAGGAGCGGCAGATGGAATTCCAGATCCGCTCCCAGAGCTACCTCGTA
>JAKEGQ010000078.1 GCA_022615475.1 Candidatus Methylomirabilota bacterium
CACACGACTCGTGATAGGGCAAAGCTCGATATGGGCAAAACAGGGGGGTAATATCGGGCGGATTATACCCCGAGGGTCTGGGCTTGGCAAGCAAGAAAACGCTCTGTCAAAAACTCTTTACCCTTCTACGGCAAGGCTTTATACTTGTGCTGGTCAAGGCCTGCCAGGCTCATTCAATACGGCTCGCGGTCAACGGCGAGGGGGATGCACAAGGTGATCACTCTGTTCTGTCGTGCCAACCAGGAGGGCTCATCGATGCCTCGGGCGTTCATGCGCGGTGCTGTTCTCTTCTGCCTGCTGCTGGCGACCGCTCCCGCGGCCTTCGCGGCGGAGCCCCCATCCCCCCTGCCCCCCGGACTCCAGGCGGCCAGCCTCGCGGAACCACTGGTCCGCGAGGCAGAGATGATCGCCGTATTTCTCGCAGTGGGGTTGATCGCCTTCATGGTGTTCGTCGTTCGGACGGCCCGGCGCATCGCGGAGGAGGCGGTGGCGGCCAACCGAGAACTGCACGACAAGATCGTCGAATTGAAACGGGCAGGGGAGACGCTCTCGCGATTGGCGGCGATCGTGGAGTCCTCGGATGACGCGATCATCGGCAAGACGCCCGACGGCGTCATCGTCAGCTGGAACCCGGGTGCCGAGAGGATCTACGGTTACGCGGAAGAGGAGGTGATCGGGCAGCAGGTCTCTCTCCTGGTCCCACCCGAGCGTCCCGATGAGGTCACGCAGATCCTCGAGAAGATCAAGCGGGGGAAGCGGGTCGATCATTTTGAAACCGTGCGAATGCGGAAAGACGGCACGCGCATCCATGTCTCCCTTTCTGTCTCCCCCATCAGGGACGCCACCGGCCAGATTACGGGTGCCTCCACGACTTCCCGGGACATCTCCGAGCGCAAGCGGGCAGAGGAGGCGCTGCGGCAAAGCGAGGAACGCTACCGGGACCTGGTGGAACACAGCGAGATTCTCATCTGCACCCATGATCGAGAGGGGAAACTGTTGACGGTGAACCGGGCCATGGTCCGGCACTTGGGCTATGAGCAAGCGGAAGAATTGCTCGGGCGCCGGCTCAGCGATTTCCTCGGCGCGGATGTGGTCGACCTGTTCGATTCCTACCTCGACAAGGCCCTGAAGGAGGGGTATGCCGAGGGGTTCATGAAGGTCCTGACCCGGGGCGGGGAGGAAAGGGTCCTGGAGTACCGCAATTCTCTCCGGACCGAAGATCTGGCGGAACCGATCGTGCGAGTCGTCGCCCTCGACGTCACGGAGCGTTTACGGGCGGAGAGAGAGCTGGGAAAGCGAACGAAGCAGGTGCAGGTGCTCCGGGCCATGACCTTGGAAATTACCAGGGAGCTGGATTGTAAGACCCTCCTGGGCCTCATCACGCGGCGGGCGGCAACGCTGGTGGGAGTCGTGTCGGGTGCGGTCTATCTCTGGGACGAGACGGCAGAGGTCCTCACGGCGGAGGCGGTCTATAGCCTCGGGGAGTGGACGCGGGGGAAATCCCTCAGGCTGGGAGAGGAGCTCGTGGGGGCAGTGGCCCAGCGCCGCCAGGGGATGATGGTGAGCGACTATGACACCTCGCCATACGCAAGCTCCGTTATGGTGGAGCGGGGCCGGTTCACTGCCGCAATCGCCGAGCCCCTGCTCTACCACGACCGGCTGGTGGGCGTTCTCACCATTAACAACGAGGGAACCTGGCACTATTTTACGGACGAGGACCGCGATCTCCTCGCCCTCTTCGCCGCCCAGGCCGCCATCGCCATCGAGAACGCCCGGCTCTTCTCCGACCTAGCGAACTCGAAGCGGCGGCTCGAGGAGCTCTACACCCTGGGCCTGGCCATGCAGGAGCGCCGGTCGCTCCAGGCGAATCTCGACCTCGTCTTGAAGGGGGCGCAGACGGTGCTCGGCTTCGACCGGATGAACATCCTCCTCGCAAACCCCGAAGGGACGCGCCTCAGCGCCGTGGCCTCCTTGGGTACGGACGAGCCCCTCGAGCAGGTGTACGTCCCGGTGGGGCCAGAGGGAGGGGGGATCGTGAAGGCGTTCCTGGAGCGGAAGGATATCGCATGGGACGGCTCGGGGCCGGTGCCCGAGGAGTGGCGCCTCGCCGCGCCCTACTCAGAGATCAGGGCGTTCCGCTCGCGCCGCTTCGTGATCGTCCCCCTCATCGTCAGAGGGGTGGCAATCGGGGTCCTCGGCGCCGACAACAAAGTCACCCAAAAGGCCATCCCCCCAGAAACGATCCAGCTCCTCAAGACCTTCGCCGCCCAGGCCGCCATCGCCATCGAGAACGCCCGGCTCGATGAGCAGCTGATGGGATACGCACAGGAGGGGGACCGCAGAGGGCTCGGCAGGGAGCGGGGCTAAACGATCCATCCGGTGCCTGCGCGAAACACGCGGGCGTCCCCCGATCCGTCTCAGCCCGAGCATGCCGGGGTCGGGACGTCCCCGCCAGCCTCAATCCTCTGCCAGACCCCATCACGCGTATAGCCCATGAACTCCCCGGTCTCAGGATTCCAGGCGATCAAATGCGCCCACTGATTTTCAAACAAATCCTTGAGGACTTTGTACTGCGCGATGACGGACCCCACCCTCGCCGGGTCCGCCTCGATAATCACATGTGCCCGCATCGGTTCATGGAGCGGAGCCACACCTTGAGCGGGTAACCCCGGTCGGAGATCACTCCCGGCCCCTTGCATGACCCCGATCAGGCCGACCACGTTGTGGATCGCCTTCGTCCCAGCGCCCAAGACAGCGTTGATGTCCCGGTCCACGTAGGAAAAGTAGTAGTCCAAATTAATCCCCCGCACCACCGGGATAAAGGCGGCCATGATCTCTGTCAGAATGGACCCATCGGGATCTTGGTCCGGGTCATAGGACTGGAGGTAGGCCCGCCGATCGAGCGGGAGTCCCCGGGTCCACTCCCGTCGCCCAATCACCATCGAGGCGCATCTGGCGTGACCCCATTCGGGATACACCTGCGCCCAATCCACGCTTCGGGTGTGCACGTGGCGGAGCGCCGCTTCCGGGCTCGGATTTTCCGGCGCGAGGGGGAGGTGCCGGCAGCGCTCCTGGGCGTGCGCCCCGCAGGCCCGAATACAATCCTGCGCCAGGCGCCGAAACTCCTCCCGATGGGTGGGCGGGAGCTCTTCGGCATCGAAATAGGTGACGCGGTCGGCCGCCGTGTCATGTTCCGCCCCCAGGAAATAGGTATCCTCCGGGATGGATATCCCACGCTGGGCCAGCACGACTCGCACCTTGGGGCTATTCAGGATGGCGGCGATCGCCCGGCCGTTCGGCCCACCCCGGCTGCCCCCGCAGGCCCCGCAGTGATAGGCGGCCGCGTACGGATTATTCTCCGTGGTTGATCCGTGCCCGCAGAAGACCACGAGACGAGCCATGCCGCTGGTGAGGCCCATCATCCGCAATTGGGCCTCGACCAGATCGACCTGCTCTGTCAGCGAAAAGCCCAGGGCGTCGAACTCCGCGAGTCGAGCGGCATGGTCGCGAGCATCCAGGCCGTGTGCTCGCCGCGCGTCAATCGGGGCCGGCTCCTCTCGCGTTTCGTCCTCCGTCGGCCTATCCACGCGCAGAAAGGTCCGGACGGGGGGAATGAGCGTGTCACGGAGGGTCGCTGTCAGGACGCGCGACTTCCGGGGGAGCAGGGTTCTGCCCATGACGGTGATTCCGAAGAGCACTCCCAAGAGATCGATCAGGGAGTAGGCCGTTGCAA
>JAKEGQ010000079.1 GCA_022615475.1 Candidatus Methylomirabilota bacterium
GCGATGCCGTCCCGCACCGGGAGGATCGTCGTGTAGAGATCGGGGTTCTCATAGAGGAGTCGCGTGTACTCCTGAATGCCCCGGGTGCTGGCCTCGGAAGGATGCGGAGCCATGACCCGTCCTCCCCAGAGGATGTTGTCGGTGATGAGCAGCCCTCCCTGCCTCAGGCGCGGAAGGGTCAACGGAAGGGATTTCGGGTATTGCTCCTTATCCACATCCACGAAGATCAGGTCGAAGGGTCCGGGCACCGCAAGGACTCCCTGCAGGGCGTCGCCCACGATGAACTGCACCTTGTGGTCGAGCCCTGCGCGTCCGAACCACTCCCTCGCCAATCGGGCATTCTCGGCAGAGCGCTCAAAGGCAAGGAGGCCCCCGTCGGGCGGAAGCGACCGCGCAATCCAGTAGGCCGAATAGCCAAAGCCCGCCCCCATCTCCAGGACGCGCTCTGCCCCGATGAGCTGGGCGAGCTGGGCCAGGATGCGTCCGACGACGGGCCCGACGATGGGGAAGTGACGCGTCTCGGCGAGCCGCTCCATCTCTGCGAGGATCGCATCCCGGTCCGGAATGAAGCGGTGAAGGTAGGCCTCGATGTCCGGTCGCAGCATGCCCTCCCTGGCGTCTACGGCCCAATAAAGGATGGGTGGTGGACGCTTCCCGAGCGCCCCCTTGTCCGTCTTTGACCGATAGGTCGAGGCAAGAAGGAGGCTATCCAAAGAAAAAATTGGTGTCAACGACAAAGCCGGGGGACTTTTACTCTGGAGGCGCCTTCACGCACCTGCTATAATCCCCCGAGACGAGTAGATGCTTTGTCATCGCCGCCTAGATGAGTCTCTCGAGTGACCCTCGACACGAACACAGTCCTCTTTGGTCACGACCCGACCCCCCGCCTCATCGCCTTTGAGATAGCGGGGCAGGACCAGGTCCGGGTCTTTGCCAAGAAAAACGGCGCTGTCACGTCAACGCTCTCCTCCTTTAGCCCATTCCTTCTCCTCGCCGATACCCGACTCCTGACCAACTTCCGGGGGGACGCCGAGATAGAGGCCCTCCAGGGCGAAGCCTTCTTTCGATACCTCGCCCGCTTCCCATCTCTGGCGGAACTCACCAAGGCCAGGGAGCACCTCCAGCGGGCCTCGGGAAAGACCGCCACCGCTCTCGATGCCCCGTACTTCTATGTCAGCGATCCGATCCAACAGTACCTCCTCCTGTCTGGACAGACCCACTTCCTCGGGATGCCCTTTCAAGACCTGGCCCGTCTGCAGATGGATATCGAGGTCTATTGCCGGGCGGGGTTCGAATTTCCCAATCCGTCCCGCGAGGAAGACCGGATCATCGCGATCGCCCTGAGTGACTCGACCGGCTGGGAGACGGTCCTGTCCGGCAGACAGATGACCGAGCCGGAGATGCTCCGCGAGATGGTCCGCCTGATTCGCGAGCGGGACCCGGACGTCATCGAAGGGCACAACCTCTTTCGCTTCGACTTGGAGTACATCGAGGCGCGGGCCAAACGACACGGAGTCCAGCTCCCCTTAGGACGGGACGGCAGCCCGCTGAAGGGCCACGGATCGCGGATGCAGATCGCCGAGCGGGCCATCACCTATCGGAAGTATGAGATCTTCGGTCGCCACATCGTGGACACGTGGATCTTAGCCCAACACTACGACGTCGGGGCCCGTGATCTCGAAAGCTACGGCCTCAAGGACGTCGCCCGGCACTTTGACCTGGCCGCGCCCGAGCGCACCATTATCCCGCCGGAGAAGATCAGTTGGACCTTCGACCACGACCCGACGACCCTCATGGAATACGCGCGAGACGATGTCCGGGAGACCCGGGCCATCGCCGCCCTGCTCGCCCCGAGCTATTTCGTCCAGGCCCAGATCTTTCCCTTCAGCTACCAGAATGTCATCCTGCGGGGCAACGCGACCAAGATCGATGCCCTGCTGATCCGGGAATACCTCCGCCAGCGGCATGCGATCCCCGCCCCCTCCGCCGGGACCGAGGTCGTCGGGGGGTACACCGATATCCGGTACCAGGGGGTGGCCAGGCACATCCTCCATTGCGACGTCACCTCGCTGTACCCCTCGATCATGCTGCACTCCCGGTGTTTCCCAGCCAACGACACCCTGGGGATCTTTCCCAGGCTCCTCCAGGATCTGCGCAAGTTCCGGGTCGAGGCCAAGCGGCGGGCGCGCGAGGCGGCCCGCGACGAGGAGCGGGTCTATCTCGAGGCCCTGCAGTCCACCTTCAAGATCCTGATCAATTCCTTCTACGGCTACCTGGGCTTTGACATGGGCCACTTCAACGATTTCGCGCAGGCGAATCGAGTCACGAGCATCGGCCGGGACCTGATCAGGGGCATCGTGGACTGGTTGGAGGCTCGCGGGTGCCGGATCATCGAGGTCGACACCGATGGCCTCTACTTCACCCTCCCTGATGAGATGCGATCGGACGCGGAGAGTCAACTGCTCGATGAGCTGGCTGGCACGCTGCCAGAAGGGATTCGCCTCGAGCTTGCCGGCCGGTACCGATCCATGTTCAGCTACAAGATGAAAAACTACGCCCTGCTGGACGAGCAGGGAAAGCTCATCATCAAGGGCTCGGGACTCAGATCCCGCGGGCTCGAGCTGTTCCAGCGCCAGTGGATGGAGGCAATGATGCTTTTGCTCCTGAAAGGAGAGCGGGACAGGGTGAAGGAGCTGACCGACCGCTACCTCAAGGACTTCGAGGCCCACCGCTTCCCCATTCAGATGTTCATGAAGACCGAGACCTTGCAGGACTCCCTGGAAACCTACCAGCAGAAGGTGAGGCGTAAGCAACGAAACCTCGCCGCTCCCTATGAGCTCGCCCTGAAGTCGGCGCGGCCCTATCAATCGGGTGATCAGATCTCGTACTACGTCGCGGGGCAGGGGGTCAAAGTCAAGGTCCACGAGGCGGCCAAGCTGGCCTCCCAGTGGGACCCAGAGCGGCCGGATGAGAATGTCGAATATTACAAGACCAAGCTCCTCGATCTCTACACAAAGTTCAAGCCCTTCGTCGAACAGGAGGGACTCGTCCCGGTCCGAGCCGACGAAGAGCCTACATGACTCCACCGGTGTAACCCAAGCGACTCTCTGGATCGGGATGGAGAGCGCCGGGGGAGGCCTTTGACAACATCGGCCTGCCGAGCTATCGTAGGCTGCCCCAGGAACGTCGCCGCCGATTCCAGCACGTGGAGGAGCTCAAGGAGGAGATCGGCATCGGGTCCGATCATCTGCGATGCCATCACGGGACCTGGTGACCATCGGGCACCCCTGAGCGGCCGCTCGGAGGGACCGCAAAAGGAGGAGGCGTGGCACCCGCTATCACGGTCGAGATCCTCGACAAGGTCAAGGCCGACATCGCCACCTCTGTGCGCCGTGCCAGAAAGGCGTTCCGGGGTCTCGTGTACGCCGACCTGCGTCTTGCCGTGAGAGAGGGGCAGTACGCAACTGCCGAGAACGGGCTATCGAAGCAAGGCGGCCGGGACGCCACGGTGGGCCTCGGCATCCGGGCTGTGGCCGGCGGCAAAATCGTTGCGGCCGGCTACTACGGCCGGCAGCTGGGCGCGAGAGAGCTGGCCAGACTTCCGGAGATCGTGCGGGAAGGACTCGGCCATGCCACCGCGCGCGCGAGTGCGAACGCGTCTCAGAAGACTGCGCTGAAACGGCAAATGGCCGACCTGGGGAAGAGCCTCACGAACACCCCATTCGCCCCCATCGATGTCCGACAGGACACCGTCACCGCCCACTTCGCTATCGATCCGCGGTCGGTGCCCCTTGCGGAGATCATCCGGTACACCACCGAGGTCTCCCGGGCGTTGACCGGGCTCGACCGCGCCATCCGGTACAACCAGGTGACCAGTCTCACCGGGCTCGGCCGGCAGCTCTTTGCGAGCTCCGAGGGGACCCTCATCGACCAGGCCACCGCGCTGACCGAGGGGGGCGTAGCCGTGGTGGCGGAGCAGAACGGGGTCGTGCAGGAGAATTGGGATGCCATCGGCGATCAGCGCGGATTCGAGGTGCTCCTTCACGGCGTGGCGGAAGATCCGGTCCACGCGCCCGACCTGGCGACCTTTGCCGGTGCATTGGCGCGGGAGACGGTCGCCCTCTGTTCCAGCCCTCCGTGTCCGACGACCACCGATCCAGTCGTAGTCGTCACCGACCCTCACTTCAATGCGCTCCTCTGCCACGAGATCGTGGGCCACCCGACGGAGCTGGACCGGGCTCTCAAAATGGAGACCGCCTATGCCGGTCGCTCGTGGCTCCTCCAGGACCTTGCCACCCATCAGATCGGACGCCGGATCGCCTCACCGCTGGTCACGGCCTACTCCGATCCCGGGCTGCCCGGGTACGGGCACTACCGGTACGACGATGAGGGAACCCCGGGAAGGCGGGTGATCCATATCGACCACGGCATCTTCCAGGGATTCATGAACAGCCGCCAGACCGCGGCGATCCTCGGCGCACCCCCGAACGGCCACGCGAAGGCGACCGAGGCCTTCCTCGTCCCACTGATCCGCATGTCTAATACGGTCTTTGCCCCCGGCGACCACCGCCCCGCGGACATCCTCCGCGAGGTCGAGACGGGATACTACGTCGTCGGCCACAAGATCCCATCGATCGCCGAGTCCCGCGAGAATTTCCGCATCTCCGCCCGGAAGATCTATGCGGTGCGCCGTGGGGAGCTCGGGCAACTCTACCGAGACGGAGGGATCATGGCCGACTCGAAGGACTTCCTGATGTCGGTCGATGCGGTGGGAAAGGACTTCCGCCTCTTCCCCATCCCGCACTGCGGGAAGGGGCAACCGATGCAGACGAAGCGGGTGGGGAACGGCGGCCCCACCATGCGGGGACTGGCGCGCCTCACCGGAGGAGGCTGATGATCTCCCGGGAACGCTTGGAGCGGGCGGTCCACGAGGCCCTGGCGTTCCTCACGTCTGTCGAGGATGTCCGGGAGGCCGAGGTCTTTGCCGCATCAAACCAACACCTGCTCACGCGACTCCATTACACGTCTCACCTGCCCTGTAACGGTGCCGAAGAACCCAAATCCACCCTGGCCCATGGCATCGGCATCCGGGCGGTCTTCCGAACCCCAACAGGGGTCCACGTCGGATTCGGGAGCGAGCCGAGTGATCTCACGACGGAGGGGGTGCGGCAGGCCCTCGCGAAGGCACGACAGTCGGCGGTCCCGGACCCCGAATTCGTCTCGCTGCCTCAACCCACGGGAGAAGCGCGAACCCTCACGCGCTACCACGACGCTCGGCTCATGAACCTCCGCGACACGGATCTCGTCAGGGCCGGCTGGAAGGCGATCCGGGGAGCGCTCCGGACCTTTCTCAGTTCTCGCCGCCTGGCCGAGGTGGCCGGGGGGCGGAGGCAGATCTCGTCCCTGGGCCTCATTCTGAGCGGGGACGTGTCCATTCTCCAGGAGCGCATCGCCATCGGCTCGACCAGGCTTCCCCGAGTGCAGACGGATGAATCAGCCTTCTGTCTCACGTTTCTCACCGCTATGGTGGAACGCCTTCAGGCCAAGGGGAGTGGGTGGGCAACAGGTCGGCGCCTGAGCGACCTGACCGAAGAGCCCGGGATCCAGGCGGCCCGGGCCGCCATTGCCGCTGTCGGGGGCATCCGCGTCCGGTCTGGAAGTTACCGAGTGATCCTCGGTCCACAGGCAATGACTGATCTCATGACCCACCTGATCATTCCAGGCCTCACCGCCAAGACCTTCTATGCGGGGGGTTCCCCCTTTCAGCGGCGACTGAGCCAGCAGGTCGCATCCCCGAAGGTCACCCTGTATGATCACGGGGCCGCCCGAGGGCTCGTTGCCAGTAAGGGCATCACCTGTGAGGGGCTTCCAACCGGTCGTACCGACCTCATCCGCAAGGGGGTCCTGGTCGGTCTGTTGAGCAACGCCTACGAAACCGAACGCCTCCTCCGCGATTCCCACGCAAGAGAAAAACTCGGCATTGATCCCCGTCGAGGTCGAAAGGCGCTCGTCCCCCGAAACGGCTTTCGCCGCGGAGCGGGGGGTGGCCGCCACTTCGACCGCCCGCCCGGGATCGCCGGGACCAATATCGTTCTTGAGGGGAAGAGGCCCTTGAGTGCGCGGCAACTTCTCCGCTTGGTGGGAGACGGCCTCTACATCGGTCGGACTTGGTACACCTACCCGATCAACGGGCTGGCCGCCGGGGACTTCACCTGCACCGTCATCGGAGACTCCTTCCTCATCAAGGACGGAAGACTCGCCGGTCCCCTCAAGCCCAACACGATCCGGATCAATGACAACATCCAGAGGGTCCTCAAGAGCATTGCAGGCGTGGGGCAGGAGC
>JAKEGQ010000005.1 GCA_022615475.1 Candidatus Methylomirabilota bacterium
CAATCGACCACCGACCCCATACCGCCGAGGTGGTGGCCATCCGGTTCGTACTTGGGCAGATAGTCTTCGTAGGAAACCTCTCTGCTCCTCTTCCGCCGGCGAAGCCTGGTCAAGGCGGCATTCGCGGTCAGGCGGTAAAGCCATGTCGAAAAGGCCGCTTCCCCTCGAAACGTCTTTGCCTTTTCGTAGAGCGTCAGGAATACCTCCTGCACCACCTCTTCTGCCTCTTCGGCAATGCCGACCAGGGCCATCGCGTGCCGATAGACCCGGGAGCAATACCGACGGTATAGGGTCTCAAAGGCCCTCTGATCTCTGAACTTGAGCTGCTCGACGAGCGAGCGCTCTTCTGCGTCGGACTGCCGGGCTGGCGCTTTTGGTTGCGGGAGCCCCTTAGCTCCCTGTGGCGTCCGCTGTGCCCTTTCCCTTCCTCTTGGATCAACGGCCATTGCCGTCACTCCCTTAGATGCCTCGGACAGCGGGCTCGATATCACGATTCAAGAAAATAGGTCTCGCGGCGCGCGCAAAAACTATCGGCGCGAGGCCACCCCTGTCAAGGTAAAACGTCCTAAGCCTGAGAGCAGCAGCCCCGCCCCAGGACCATCAGGAGGCCGCTCACTATCTCGTCAGTTTGGGGCTTCCACAGACGAATTTCACGATCCGTGGGATGGCATACTTCTTGCTGCCTCATTTTGAGTCAGTTGCTACTGAGGGGGAATCGAATGACCCGCCATGAGGGATCTCGAGTGGCTCGCTATAAGAACAAGCGGCGTTGGCCACGCTTTGTCGCCTACCTCCCCGTCCAGTGCGCGGTCTTGGAGCCGGGGAGGGCCGACCACAGACAGCTCGCGGGCACGACGCTGAACGTAGGGGTCGGCGGCATTGCACTCCTACTGGGCGAGACCCTCCCGCTCGGGATTCCAATAGTGGTTACTCTGTGCCGTGACGAGCCGATCCGGGGACACGTCGTTTGGACTGACCGACGTATGATGACGTTCCTCAAGACCGCCGTTCCACACGGGGTAGCCTTCGAGAACCCAGTCGACGCGTCGTGGGTCCAGAAATGGGTCTCTCAAGGCAGCAGGCGGGCGCATGTACGGGCCCCCGTTCTCCTGGATGTGGAGTTCACTCCGGCGGGCGCGTCGGCTCACGGGACGTGTTTCAATCTGGGGCAGGGTGGCATGTTCATCGCGACGGAGCACCCGTCGCCGCCGGGGACCGAGATCACACTCCGCTTCGCCCTGCCCAGCGTGGCCGCCCCTCGTTTGGTCCGCGCACGGGTTGCGTGGATATCCGGACAGGACGCAGAGGCAGGTGCCGTCACCGGGATGGGAGTGCAGTTTCTCGATCTCAACGCAATGGATGCTGCCGTGATCGGCACCTTCGTTGACCGCCTTCGCCTCGAGGCATCCGCGCCGGAGGCGTCCCGCCGCCTTGGTGGCGCCCGGGGTCCACGCCGCGCTCCTCGATAGTCCCTGCGGACACTCTTCTGGCGATGGATTGCTTAGGTTCGGGCCGGGGAAGTGTCGTGCGCCAGGCACGATTCTTGCTCGGATCAAGCGGGGAATTGACTGCCAAATCTGGCCCAGATGGGCAGGAGGCTCATAAGATGAGTGGAAATAGCAAACTGTGGAGGGGAGCACTGGTCGCCTGCGTCGCGGTCTCCCTTCTCCTTTCGTCCGGCTGTGCGCTCTTACTGATCGGTGGCGGGGCGGCCGGTGGCTATATGATCCGAAAAGGTGAGGAGGGAGACGCTCCGAGCAAGAAGGAGTCCTCGCAACCGACCAAGGGGTCGTCGTTGCAAAACGAAGTTGACCTGAAGGTGGCCTCCGCTTCGCAGGCAGAAACGGGGTCGCTGGAAGACACCCGATGAAAAGGATAGTTTCCATTCTCATTGCGTTAGCCTTGATCGTCTTGGCAGGATGCGCGACCTTCCGAGGCATGGCGCAAGATTTCGAGAACCTCGGTCGGGGAATAAAGAAGACAGCCTCGGAATAACCTCGCCCTCCCTCGTCGCCCTCTCTCAAGCCTCACTCGGTCAATCTCGTGAGGACTGTCTCTGTCCGCATAAAAAGGTGATTTCTTCTGCCGCCTCTGCCCCGTATACCATAGCAATACATCTATGTTTTTATAGATACTTATAAGTATAAGTATTCTAGATCACTTTAACAATTCCTCCCACCAAATGCGTTAGCCGGAAAGCCTTTTCGGTTACTGACCTCGTCTTTCCACTTGACGGCGCTCCCGGGAAAGAGCAAGACTCCCTGTGACGGGAGCACCTTTTGCTTCATTACCCACCTGCCTCGATCAGGCAGGGGCGATCCGGGGGATCGAAGGAGGGGGAGATGGGGGAGATGATTCGGCCGGTTGACTACTACTATATCCAGGTTCCTGATAAGCCGGGGGAGGGGGCCAAGGTCTTGGGGCTGCTCAAGACCGCGGGGATCAATCTGCTCGCGTTCTCCGGGTTTCCGCAGGGGAAGCGAGCACAGCTTGTCTTTGTCCCGGAAGACTCTGTGGCGTTGGTCAATGTGGCGAAGAGGGCGAAGTGGAAGCTCAGCCCGAAAAAGACGGGCTTCCTCGTCCAGGGAGACGACCGCGTGGGGGCCTGCGCCGACTTCATGGGAAAGCTGGCTGCGGCGAAGGTGAACGTGACCGCCGTTGATGCCGTTTCGGCAGGGGCGGGCCGCTACGGTGCGATCTTCTGGGTCAAGGCGCGTGACGTGAACCGCGCCGCAAAGGCGTTAGGCATCTGACGGTGCATCCGCAACACCTTTCTGGTCCTGGTCCGCTTGCAATGGAGGTATGGGAATGACAGAGTGGACGGAGCAGCTGACGCGACTCTTGCGCGAATCGGTCAATGCCTCGGTGGAGGCGGCGGTCAAGTTTCAGGAGCAGACCTGGCGAATGGTGGACGAACTGGTCCAGCGCGGCACCCTGGCCAAGGGGGATGCCAAGCAGCTTCTCGACACGTGGACCCGGCGGACCGAGGAGTTCCAGGAGCGTCTGGAGGAGAAATACCGGAAGTGGGAGGAGGGCTTGAAGGCGGGACTCGGGTCGTACATGCCGCCGAGCCGCAAAGAGGTGCTCGACCTCCATCGTAAGCTTGACCAACTCATGGCCAATCTCCGGACCGCCGCGGGCAAGGGAAAACGGGCGGGACCAAAACCCAAAGGGGGGCAAAGGCCAAAAGCCAAGCCGAAAAGAAAGAGGAGTTGACGCCGACCTGTTGGTTGGGGAGTTCATGGTTCAGGGTTCGTAGTTCATCGCAAGCACAATTTCGAATGGCAACTATCCCCTTAAAGGGTAAAGCTTTGAGGCGTATAGTGGCGCCGAAAGGAGGCGGTGACCACTATGAGCCTCTTCCAGTACCGGGCGTTCATCGCA
>JAKEGQ010000080.1 GCA_022615475.1 Candidatus Methylomirabilota bacterium
AGCCCATTACGCCCCTCGATCACAAGGCCTGGTCAGAGTCGCCGCAGCCCCGAATCCTCGTGGTCAACAAGAGCGATCTCGGGCCCGCCGCCGCGCCGGCCGCCTACCAGGACCGGTTCGGGGTGGAGCCCCTCCTCACTTCGGCACTCACTCGACACGGGGTGGAGGACCTGCGGAACGAGATAGGACGGCTCCTCGGCGGGGACGCGGCGGGGGAGGCGATCATGATGGTGGGCCCGAGACATCGGGAGGCTTTGGAGCGGGCCGAGAGGCAACTGGAACGGGCGCGAGGTGGCCTGGGGGAGAGCCTCTCGATTGAGCTTGCCGCCCTGGACATTCGTGGGGCGCTCAGCGCGTTGGGCGAGATCGCGGGGGAGACCGTGACGGAGGAGATTCTCGAGCAGGTCTTTCGGGACTTTTGTATCGGGAAGTAGACACGGACGGGCGAGGGAGCGGGGGCGCACTCTATGGACGAGGCAGTAAGGAAGCTCCTGACTCGCGGCGGCGCGAAGCTGGGCCTTACCCTCACCGAGCCGCAAATCGAGCACTTTATCGCCTACCTCAACGAGCTTAAGCGGTGGAATCGAAAGGCGAACCTGGTTGGGTTCCGGACCGACGAGGCTGTGGTTCGCCACGGGATCCTAGAGTCTTTGGCCCTCCTCAAGACGTTCGAGGTCAAGCCGAACCTGCGCCTGATTGACGTCGGTACCGGCGCGGGTCTCCCCGGCATTCCCCTCAAGATTGCCGCCCCCGATCTCGCGATCACCCTTGTCGAGGCGATGAGAAAGAAGGTCTCCTTCTTGAGACAGGTGTGCCGCCTCCTCCAACTACGTGGGATTTCGGTCATTCAGGCGAGGGCGGAGTCCCTGCATCGTGATCCGGCGCACCGGGAGGCCTACGATCTCGTCACCGCAAGGGCGGTGACGCGGCTCCCGGAGACCGTCGCCCTCTGTACACCCTTCGTGAAAAGGGAGGGAAGACTCATCCTGCCTGTAGGCCTGAGATGGCTGAGGGAGGCCGAGACCATTCGACGCCCCGACATCAAGATTGAGCGGGTTCTCCACCTGAGCCCCGACCGGGACATCATCATCATAGCCAAGGTTGGGATTGTTTCACGTGAAACAGCCATCCAAACCCGTCCGGAACGTGTCACGTGAAACATTCCTCTTTCCCTGAGAGAGGCGGCATGGTATCTTCGAGTCGATGCTGATGCCGCCCCAACAATTCATGCCCCTATCTTTGTTGCAAGTGCCTACCATTATTGGAATATTTCGGGCTTACCGAATTCGGCTCGGTAGATTGAAATGACGCTAACCGGGGGATCTGGGTGGCGCGGGTGATCGCGGTCACCAACCAGAAGGGGGGGGTGGGTAAGACCACCACCGCAATAAACCTCGCTGCCTGTCTCGCCGCCGCCGACAAACGCACACTCCTTGTCGACATCGATCCTCAGGGGAACGCCACCTCAGGGCTCGGCGTTTCCCGAACGGGACCTGGTCCGAGCATCTATGAGGTTCTCCTGGGCGAGGCCAAAGCCTCCGAGGCAGTCTGTCCCGGTCCGATTCCCGCGCTCTACATCCTCCCTTCGAGTTCAGCCCTGCTCGGTGCAGAGATCGAGCTCGTCCCATTGGAGGGGCGGGAACAGAGGTTAAAGACGGCTCTTGACGAGATTTCTGGTGATTTTGCCTATATTCTTGTCGATTGTCCCCCTTCTTTGGGTCTCTTAACCCTGAACGCCCTCATATCCGCTCAATCCGTCCTCATTCCCCTTCAATGTGAATATTATGCCCTGGAAGGACTGACCCATCTTCTGACCACGCTGCGTCTGATTCGACGCTCGTTCAACCCCGGCCTCGAAATCGAGGGGGTCGTCTTTACGATGTATGACAGCCGATTGAACCTGAACCGCCAGGTCATAGAGGACGTGCGCCGGAACTTTTCCGGGCGCGTCTTTGAAACGGTGATTCCTCGGAGTACCCGCCTGAGTGAGGCACCGAGTTTCGGGAAGCCGATCATCCTATACGATATCCGTTCGGCAGGGGCGGAGGCGTATCTACATCTTGCCAAGGAGGTGATCGATGGGACGGCAGGCGCTCGGTCGGGGCCTTGAGGCCCTCATTCCCCTCGCAAAGGGGGAGCCGGGGATCGTGGAAATTCCTCTGGCGGAGATCCGCCCAAGCCCTTTCCAGCCGAGAAAGCGCTTCGATGATAAGAAACTGGACGAGCTGGCCGCCTCAGTCCGCGCCCAGGGAATCCTCTCGCCTGTCATCGTCCGGCAGATCCTGGGCGGCTACGAACTGGTGGCGGGAGAGCGGCGACTCCGTGCGGCGGAACGCGCGGGCCTCGAGCGCATTCCGGCCGTGGTGCGGGAGATGTCGAACACGGAGATGCTCGAGGTGGCCTTGATCGAAAATGTCCAGCGTGAAGATCTCAACCCGATCGAGGAGGCGGAGGTCTACCGCCGCCTGATCGAGGAGTTCGGGCTGACCCAGGAGGGGATGGCCTCACGGGTTGGAAAGGATCGGGCCTCTATCGCCAACGCGCTACGTCTGCTCAAGCTTCCCGACTCGATTCGAGAGGATCTGATCGAAGGGGTCATGTCTGCAGGACACGCTCGGGCTCTGCTCGGCCTCGAGGGTGGAGACCTTCAGGGCAAAGCGCGAGAGGCGGTGATCCGGCGCGGCCTCTCGGTCCGGGCGACCGAGCTGTTGGTCAAGCGGCTCAAGAGCGGGTCTGCGCGGGATCGAACCATCCGGAGGAAGGTCCCGGGACTGGCCCAGGCAGAAGAGCAGTTGCGCCGGGCGCTGGCCACGAAGGTCCGGATCACCCGGCGCGGTCAGCGCGGCCGAATCGAGGTGGAGTTTTACTCCGAGGACGATCTCGACCGGCTCGTCCGAAAAATCTGTTCCCGGTAAAGGCCCCCAGGACAGAGCACCCGGCCGCCCAGGGCCTTCTCCTGCGGATCAAGGCGGACGATGAAGGGACCCACATGCGCCACAGCCTCCTGATCTTGCTGGCTGCGGGAGTAGGAGCCTGGCTCGGGGCGATGGTTTTTCTCAGCTTCGTGGAAGCCCCCACCGCCTTTGCCTATCTCGAAAGTCGCCATCAGGCAGGCGATCTGGTTGCCGCCACCCTGAACGTCCTCTATCTCGCCGCCTACCTCATCGGCCCTCTACTTGTGCTGGCGAGCATCGCGATTCGGCCGCTCGGGCGACGACTCCTGTGGGGGGTCAGGACAATCCTCCTTATCCTGATGACCGCTTCAACCCTCATCTCTCGGGAGATCGTTGGCACAAAGCTGTTCACTCTACGCCGCGCCATGGGGGCTGCGATCGAGAGCATCCCACCTGGGGATCCGCTGCGGCTCCAGTTTCAGCAGTGGCATCAATTCTCCGTCCTCCTGATGCTCTTCAACATTGCCGCCGCCGCCGCTGTGCTCATCCTCCTCTCAGTAGAAACCTTCGGGGAAGGTCGGGTATAGGCCTCGGATGGGCGAGGGGCCCAGTTAGGCACAAACCTTGCTCCCGAATAAGGGAGAATGCACCCCCTTCTCCGAAGGCTTGTTGCAAGCGGGCGGCCGAGGAGGGTCGAAGGAATGTGCTATATTATTGATTGAGGGATTAGCGCAAAAAATTCGCATGTTACGGCAATTTGGGGGGAGGGAAGGTCGTGAAAGGAAAGAACTACATCGCCGGGAAATGGGTCCGCGCCAAGGGCGGAAAGGAGTACGAGAGTAGAAATCCAGCCAAATACGGAGAGATCTTGGGTCGAGTCCCCCTGTCTCATCGGGAAGAGGCGGAGCAGGCGGTCGCCTCGGCCAGGGAGGCCTTTCCCGCCTGGCGCGCCATCTCCAGGATAAAGCGCGGAGAGTGCATTGAACGCTTCGTGGATGTCGTGAAGGGCGAGGCGGACGAGATAGCCCGGCTGGTGTCGAAGGAGGCAGGCAAGGCCATCAACGAGGCGCGGGCCGACGTCATCGAAGGGATCCACATGGCGCAGTACATGTTCGGACACGCCCGGATGCCACATGGGCAAGCCCTCCCCTCGGAGATTGCGGAAAAGGATGCGTATATGCTTCGCAAACCGAAGGGCGTGGTGTCGGTCATCACCCCCTGGAACTTCCCCTTCGCCATTCCCATCTGGCTCATTACCCCTTCCCTCCTCGAAGGCAATACGGTGGTCTTCAAGCCGTCCGAAGAAACCCCTCTCGTGGGGGAGAAGATTGTCGAATGCTTCGAGCGCGCCGGACTTCCCCCCGGGGTGCTCAACCTGGTTCAGGGGATGGGAGAGGAGGTCGGATGGCCTCTAGTGGTGCATCCGGACGTCGAGGTGGTGCTATTTACGGGCTCCTACGAGGTCGGGTCGAGGATCAAGGAGGCCTGCGCCAAAGACTATCGCAAGATGTGCGCCTGCGAGATGGGGGGGAAGAACGCGGTGATCGTCTGCCAGGATGCCGATCTCGAGCTGGCGGTCCGGGCGTCGATCCTGAGCGCCTTCAAGACGACCGGCCAGCGGTGCACCTCTGCCTCGCGCCTCATCATCCACGAGAGCCGGATGAAGGAATTTGCGAAGGCCTTCGTGGCCATGGCGAAACGGATCATCATTGGCGATCCGATGGATCAGCAGGTCTTCATGGGGCCCGTGATCAATGAGGCGGCGATGAAGAAGGTCGGTTTCTACAATCAGCTTGCCAAGGACGAGGGAGCGGAGATCCTGCTCGATGGGGGACGCCTGGAGGAGGGGGAGTACCGGAACGGATACTTCTGCAGCCCCTTTATCTACCGCATGGCCCATCGCCGCGACTCCCGCGTCCTCCATGAAGAGGTCTTTGGCCCACACGTGGCCTTGATGCCCTTCCGGAGCGTGGAAGAGGCCGTAGCGATCCATAATGACGTGGAGTACGGGTTGGCCTTTTCCGCCATCACCGAGGATTACCGCACCGCACGCCTCCTCCAGGAGGCCTGCGAGTTCGGGGTCGGCTACTGGAACCTGCCCACCATCGGGGCCGAGGTGCATCTCCCGTTCGGCGGGGTGAAGAAGAGCGGGACGGGGATGCCAGCCTCTTGGCCTCTCCTGGATGTGGTGACGCACAAGGTGGCCTGGACCGTCAATCACGGCCGAGAGATCAAAATGGCGCAGGGGATGAGCGCTGAGGTGTAATCACATGAGCATGAAGATGAGGGACTGGGTCAAGCTCGAACAGCAGTATTTCATGGACACCGGCCATCGGCGCCTGGGGGTTACCGTGGTGCGGGGGGAGGGCGCGAAGGTCTGGGACGTGATGGGGAGGGAGTATCTCGACTTCATCGCCGGATGGGCTGCCTGTAGCCTCGGGCACAGCCACCCGGTTCTCCTCAAGGCGCTCAAGGAACAGGCAGACCGCCTGATCCTGGCGAGCAACGACGTCTACACCATCCCCCAGGTTGAATTGGCAGAGCTCCTCGCCTCGGTGAGCGGCCTCGACAAGGTCTTCTTGTGTAACAGCGGGGCCGAGGCCAATGAGGGCGCAGTGAAGCTGGCCCGGAAGTACGGCAAGCGACATCTCAACGGGGCGTACGAGGTGATCTCGGCGCTGCGCGCGTTCCACGGCCGCACGTTGGCAATGGTGGCGGCAACAGGAAAGCCGGAGTACCAAGCCCCCTTCACCCCTCTCCCTGAAGGGTTCACCCACGTTCCGTATGACGATGTCGAGGCACTTCGGGCCGCGGTGAGTCATAAGACCTGCGCGGTCCTGCTCGAGCCGATCCAGGGGGAAGGCGGGGTCCATGTCCCGGGAGACCGCTACTTGAAGGATGTCCGACAGCTCTGCGATGAGCGGGGACTTCTCCTGATTCTTGACGAGGTCCAGACCGGGTGCGGTCGGACAGGAACCCTGTGGGGTCATGAGCAATCTGGGATCAAGCCAGACATCATGACGGTCGGCAAGGGTCTGGGGGGCGGAATCCCCATCGCGGCGATACTGGTCAGCGCCCGGGCCGCCTGCTTCGGGCCGGGAGATCACGGGTCCACCTTCGGCGGCAATGCCCTCTGCTCTGCTGTGGCCACCGCGGTCCTCCAACACATCCTCGAGGAGGATCTGTCCGGCAACGCCGCGGCTGTGGGGAGCTACTTCACTGAGCGACTTCTTACCCTGCAAGAGAAGTGGGAGATCGCCAAGGCGATTCGCGGTCAGGGTCTGCTCCTGGCGGTGGAGTTCAGTGAACCGATAGCGCTGCAGGTGGTCAAGGCCTGCCGCGACCTAGGCCTCCTGGCGAACCCCCTTCCACCCCACACGATCCGGTTCATGCCGCCCCTGATCATCGGGCGCAAGGATGTGGACCAGGCCACTCTGATCCTGGACGCCGCCCTCGAACGGGTCGTGGGCCTCTCCTAGTGCCGTTCCAACTATTTTCGACAGGGCGGGGCCGTTCCCGTGCAATGTACTCACGTGCTCTTGACCCAGCGAGACGAGCGATTCTTGAAGAGACGAGTCGCGGGGTTCCTGTTAGGCAGTAGGCACAACAAGCTGGAACGGCACTAGGCCTGTTCCAAGCCGCTCCACGCCGAGGAGAGACGAGATGACTGGCGCAGAGGCAACCGCCGAATGCCTGAAGGCACAAGGGGTCGAGGTCGTGTTCGGCATACGCGGCCTCCATATCACCCCGCTTGCCCACGCCGTCAAGAGACGGGGCATTCGATTCATCGAGGTGCGCCATGAGCAATCCGCGGCCTTCATGGCTGATGCCTACGCACGGGTAACCGGGCGGATTGGGGTGGTCATGGCGGCCACAGGTGCCGGCGCGGCATGCACGATGGTCGGAATCCAGGAAGCGTACGCCAGCTCGTCCCCTGTCCTGTTGATCGCCAGCCAGATCGAGCAGAAGCATCTGCAGAAGGGCTGGGGGGATCTCCACGAGGTGAAGAACCAACACGGTCTGATCGTGAATGTGACCGAGGGCTGCTACGATATTGCCTCCGCGCACGACATTCCCGCCACGATCAGGGAAATCTTCCACAGGATGGCCAGTGGACGGCCGAGGCCGTACGGCCTGGAGATTGCGGATGATATCCTGAGGGGAGAGATCGATCTTCGGTTGGCGTATCAACCGGCAGCGGCCCAACCGTCGGTCCCCCATGCCGAGAAGCTGCGCGAAGCGGTCGAGGCCATTGTAGGCGCCAAGCGGCCGGTGATCTATGCCGGAGGAGGAGCGATTGCTTCTGGGGCAAGCCAGGTCGTGGCACAGATGGCCGAACTGCTGAACGCCCCTGTCTTGACCAGCGTCAAGGGGAAGGGGGTGATACCGGAGGTTCACGCGCTCTCTCTGGGAAACCTCGGGACAGAGGCTGCCGTCCGCCCGTTACTGGAGCAGGCGGACCTCGCAGTGGTCATCGGGACGAGGTTCAGCAATCGATCGACAGGCAAATGGTCGCTCCGGTTACCCCCCCGATGGCTGAGGATCGATATCGACGAGCAGCAATTTTCGAAGACGCATCCGGCCCTAGGAGCGCGAAGTGTCGTCGAGCTGGTCGGGGATGCCACGGCGACGCTCGCGGCCATGCTGGAAGAGATCGGCAGGCGCCCGTTCCGCCCGCAAGGGTTTCCGCGATCAGAGGTGACTGCCGTCAAGCAGCAGACGCTGGAGGCGCTCCGAAGGGGCTTCCCGCAAGAAATGAAGCTGCTCGATGATCTGCGAGCAGTGCTGTCGGGCGATGCCATCGTTGCCAATGATTCCACGGTCGCGACCTATTGGACGCGGAGGTACTTCGAGGTTCACGAGCCGAGGACGTTTCTCTGGCCCATGGGGAGCGGGACAATCGGTTTTGGTCTCCCAGCGGCGATCGGGGCGAAGATCGCGAAGCCGGAGCATCGGGTCGTCGCGCTGTGCGGCGATGGGGGGTTTCTCTTTTCGTGTCACGATCTGGCCACCGCGGCCAGGTACCATGTGGCGATCCCGGTCCTCCTCTTCAATGATCATGCCTTCGGCGTCGTGGACTATGGGCAGCGAAAGGCGGGCCAGCTCGACGGGGATGAGAAGTTAGCCAACCCGGATTTCGTCCGCCTGGCAAAATCCTTTGGCGCCGAAGCAGAGAGGATCCATTCCCTCGATGAGATAGGCGGAGCCCTCGAACGGGCCTTCAGGCGAAACACGTTAACCGTGGTCGAAGTTCCAGTCGCTTTACGGGTCCCACCAGACCTGGCTTAACCACCCCGCAGACGTTCCCCTCCTTGATTCTCGATGCCGGAGGAGCTAGACTGCGCCGAGACGCCTCGATCCTGCAAAGCTCAGGGCGCTAGGGCAGGCGCGCACACGGAACATGCCGCCGCGAAGAGATGGTTCGACGTC
>JAKEGQ010000081.1 GCA_022615475.1 Candidatus Methylomirabilota bacterium
GCACGCCTCCGGAGCGGAACCTGACGCTGGGGATAGGCTGCAAGGGCCATGCCGGGCCACTGCGGATCGGGTGGCCCAGGACCGTATCCACGGAATCGCGCGCACAGGGGAGTGGCCATCCCCAAGGATCAGACTCACTGCCCACCGGGGCTCGCCAAGAAGGGCTACGTCCCGCCCGGGCCAGCAGAAGAAAGGCACTCCTCTCGGCCACAGCAAAAAGGGGTACTAGAACGCACGCCCGAGTCGGAAGCAGGAATCCTCCTTGAGTGTATAGCCACGGTTTCGCTTGACGAGGATGGCGCCTCTTTCTATATTGTTGAGTGAAACCCCCAGAGGGAGTGCTCCGTCTATCATACCCTCGGTGCTTCGCGTCATCGCGTAGGTGATCGACGGGTGGGGAGAGCGGAGAGCTCCTGTAGGTACTCGAACCATGAGACCGGGGCGAAGGTCGTCCCCGGGCCCACCACTGGCAGAATCGACGGCGGACCAAGCATCCAGACGCCCTCCCCGGCGGAGCACACCCCGGGAGGGCGTTTTCCTTTAGGATAGAGGCCGAAGGCAGGGAGCAACCATGTACCGGTCCACGACCTGGTCGTTCAACGTTGCCGATATCCTGCGGAGCATGTCCGACGCGATCGTCACCATCGATGCTGAAGAGAGAATCACGAGCATGAACGCCGCCGCCGAGGCCTTGACGGGGCTCCCGGAGGTGGAGGCCCTCGGAAAGCGATGTGGAGAGGTGATCAGGAACGATGTCTGGTCGACCCGCTCCCCCCTCAAGGACGTCTTGGAGCGGGGGGAGACGGTCGTCCACTTCAATGTGGCCCTGGAGAACCGGGCGGGGACCCGCATTCCGGTCTCGATCTGCGCCTCGCTGCTCAAGAATGAGGCGGGGGAACTGATCGGGGTGATCCTCTCCATCCGCGATATCCGCCCTGTCCTGGGGCTTCTCGATGCGCTTCATCGGAGCGAAGAGGAGATCGCGCGTCAGGAAGGGAAGCTGCGAACGCTGCAGCGACGGGAACGCCTCGGGGAGATGATCGGCAGAAGCGCCAAAATGCAAGAGGTCTTCAACCTGATTCAGGTCGTGGCCAAGAGTGACGTGACGGTTCTGATTCAGGGGGAGAGTGGGACCGGCAAGGCGCTCCTCGCATCCACCATCCACGGCCTGAGCCACCGCAAGGAGGGCCCGTTTGTTACGGTCAGCTGTGCCACGCTCCCTGAGGGCCTCTTAGAGAGCGAGCTCTTCGGGCATGTGAAGGGTGCATTCACCGGCGCCATCAAGGACAAGCCTGGACGATTCGAGCTGGCCCACAGGGGGACCATCTTCTTGGACGAGGTGGGTGAGATCAGTCCCTCCATCCAGGTGAAGCTTCTGCGGGTCCTTCAGGAGCAGAAATTCGAAAGGGTAGGGGGATCGCGCACCCTCAGCGTCGATGTCCGGGTCATTGCCGCGACCAACCGTGACCTGCCAAGGGCCGTGCAAGAGGGAAGATTCAGGGAGGATCTCTTCTACCGCCTCCATGTGGTTCCGATTACTGTCCCCCCCCTAAGAGTGCGGAAGGAAGACATCCCTCCGCTAGTGAATCACACGCTCCAAAAGCTGGCCGCAAAGATGCAGAGCGAGAGCCTCGGGCTGTCGTCCGAGGCCATGGACGTCCTGATGGAGCATGACTGGCCAGGCAACGTACGGGAACTGGAAAACGCCCTGCAATTCGCCCTCGTGCGGACAGGCGGCGATACGATCTCTCCCCAGTCCCTCCCTTCCTGGATTGGCCGAGGGAGCGAGAGGGCCGGGCGGCCTGGGAAGCCACTGGAAAAAATCGTGGAGGAAAGGGAACGGGAGGAGATCGTTAGAAGGCTCGTGCAGTGCCAAGGGAAGCTTTCCAACGTCGCCAAGGCCTTAGGGATTGGAAGGACCACCTTGTGGCGGAAGATGAAACGATACCATATAACTGCCTGATGAACGTTTCCAAATAGAAACTTAGTAGCGGCCATTTTGTTTCTTTTTTGAAACATTCCCGTTTTATTCCTGCCTTCATGGGATTGTTGCTCCCAAGGATTCCCAAAACGCATCACAGCCGATACCCTTCGACCAAGTGCCTGCGGCATGGCCTTACAGGCTGCCGCACACGCCCGGGCAATGATGCGGTCGGCTGAGCTCTCGTTGTTTTGATAGAGCGTTGGCGCGCGCCTTGCTCCTAATTATTCCAGACGAACTATAGAGTCTATAGAGTGCACAGAGGCGGGGGGAGGGCTCGAACAAGGAGCGTTGAGCCGCCATGCTCTCCTCCCCGTCTGGCGGAACCGTCCAGACGCACCCTCCCCCCGTCGCCTTGAGTCAATGATGAAATTCGGGGGCGAGTTCTACCACCTCAGGCGACGACCGGGGTATCCCAGCATCGTCGAGGCGGTGGCTATCGCTAGGTTGTATTTCGATACAGAGGATTTGCGTCTGTACTTCGACCGGCCTCCGGGCTCCCAATGGGTGGCCTCCCTCTGGATCGTTGATGGCTCCTGCGAAGTGGACCTCGCCCTGGTCTTGAAGGAGGGGAAGCTGGACTTCATCGAAGGGTACTGCTCCCACGGAGACTTCTGTCCGAAGGTTGAAGAATTCAAGGTGGCCATACTGGAGTCTCCAGGCTTTACCCAGTTGCGGGAGGATCTCATCCACGAGCTGTTCCAGGGGGCTGTGGCGGAGCTGGATCCTGCCGATCCTCCCCCATCCCCGCAGACGGTTCCCCCAGACGACAGGAATCGCAGGCCTAGAGAGTAAGGGAAGGTGCTGTGGCGTTTAAGCAGGTGAAGTGACGAAAGGAAAGGAGGACAACTCCACCCAAAAAAGCAAGCCCCGCAAACAAGGTGGCGGAAACTACGGAAATGTAGACGGAGGTGCCAACAATGCCAGAAAGAAGGGAAGTCGAGATCAAGAGTCGGGCCGATACACTTGCGCTGACCAGCCCGGAGGTGAGGCCCTGGCCTGTGACGCCGCCCCCTGACCCAGAAGAGGTGAAGAAGGTCTACGCCAAGCGGAAGGCGGAGGAGTTCGGCCAATGGTTGGAGGATACGGTCCGGTTTGAGTATGGCTTCGGAAAGGCGGAGGCCCTTCAGGGATTCAAGGTTCTTGACATCGGTCTCTGGCGGTTGGGGCACAAGTTCGCGTCCTCCCTTCTTGCCGAGGCCGGGGCCGAGGTGGTCGCCATCGAGCCGCCCAAGGGAGACCCCTTAAGGAACCTGACCCCCTTCGGGCGAGAGGAGTACATGCTCGCTGACAAGGAGACCGGGGAGAAATGCGGCCTCGACTTCATCAGCGAGATGGTGAACAAGCACTCCATCACGCTGAATGTTGAGACCCCGGAAGGCCAAGAGACTTTCAAGGAGCTCGCCCGGCACGCTGACGTTATAGTGGACGGGATGCTCCCTGGCTACATGGACAAACTGGGTATCGGGTACAGGCAGCTCTCGAAGATCAACCCAAGGCTGGTTTACTGCTGGGTTGGTCTCCGTGGGTCCTGGGGTCCCATGAAGGACAAGACGTCAAAGCACGGTCAGTGGGAGCTCGAGCCCTTCGGCTGTGCCTCGAGTGCGTACATCCACAGCACCGGCTTCCCCCAGGACCAGTTGCCCAGGGGCAAGGGGGGCGACCCCAGTAGGCATGGTGTATGGCTTGCCGACTATATCGCCGGTGAGCAGGCGGGGGTCAACATCCTGGCGGCGCTCTACTGGAGGGATGAGTTCAGCGGAGAGGGGCAGTTCATCGAGATGACCAGTGCCGAGGCCATGATGGACATCCAGGACTTCGATTTCGGCTGGTATGGCTTCAATGCCAGCATCAAGGCGAGGACAGGTGGCTGGGACCCCAACCTCAACCAGTACGAGTGGAATCCGTGCAAGGATGGCTACATGATGATCGGCGGCCAGAGCGACCGGCTCTGGTACCGGATCGGCATGTGTATCGAGCGGGACTACCCTCAGTTCGGCCGGCTGATCCACGAAGACCCGTTCCTCAAGGAGGTGGGGGCGCGGAATGCGCTACACGCGCTCATCAAGACGTACACCCTGACGACCCGGTGGCTGCGGGACATCAACAGGGTCCAGGCCGAAGAGAAGCTCATGGACTACGAGATCGCAGCCGGGCCGGTCCTGTTCATCGATGAGGTCTGTGAATTCCCCCACTTCAAGTACCGTCCCTGGATCTACACTTGTGAGACCGACTATGGAACGATCCTCTATCCGACGACCCCGAACTGCTACCAGATGAAGACCCCACACCGGCTCAAGTGGATGGGCAGGCGGCTGGGGAAAGATACCTACGATGTCTACCGGAGATGGATCGGCCTAAGCCCATCGAGGGTGGACGAACTCAAGGGAAAGGGGGCTGTGTAAATGGCTGAGCTTATCAAGAGCAAGGAAGAGCTGGAAGAGGCGAAGATTCCGTATGAAGAGTACTGCCGCAAGGCCTTCGCCCCGGGCACGGAGTGGGAAAAGCCCGAAGCGTTGAAGGGGATCCGGTGGCTGAGCTGTACCATGTATATCTTCACGCCTCACTCTGCGGCCAACCTGGCTGAGCTCGGGGCCGAGGTGATCAAGATCGAGATCCCAAGGATGGGGGATGCCATGCGGCACACCTCCCCGTTCAACGAGGCGTACCTGTATCCCCTCCACGACACCAGGCCGATGACCGGCACCGGTTTCGGCTTCCTGGGGGCGAACGTCAACGAGCTCTACCTGTCCATGGACTACCACATCCCTGAGATGAGAGACGTCTTCTACCGGCTGGTCGAGATGAGCGACGGGCTCACCGAGCTGTACCGGCCCGGGACCTTCGACCGGTGGAAGATGAGTTACAGGACCCTCCAGAAGATCAACCCCAGGTTCATTTACGTATGGGGCGGCGGCTTTGGCTATGGGCCCAAGGTCTTCGGCGGCTCCTACGATATCCTGGGCCAGGCCCACGCCGGCTTCGCCTCGATCACCGGCATGCACGAGCACATGGGCGGGCACGCCACCAAGTCCACCAACTGGGTGATCGACTGGGCCTCCGGCACCCTGATCGCCTATGGGGTCCTGGCGGCCATCCACTGGCGGAGGAAGACCGGGCTCGGCACCATGATCGAGTTCTCCCAGGTGCAGACCCCGACCCGCTTCTCCGGGTATAGCGTGCCGCTCTACGGCCGGTTCGGCATCGTCCGCCAGCGGTGGGGGAACTGGGACACCCAGCTCTGCGTCCACGGGCTCATCCTCTGCGGCAAATCTGATTATCCGGATGCCCAGAACCCGCAGGAGAAACTCGAAGCCAGGTACGCGGTGGTCTCGGCCTTCCAGGACGCGGACTTCAAGGAGTTGTGCGACATCACCAGGCAAAAGCAGCTCTACGACAAGTACAAGGCGCACAAGGA
>JAKEGQ010000082.1 GCA_022615475.1 Candidatus Methylomirabilota bacterium
CGGTCGGGGTCGACACAGGCCCCCTCGCGTCCTCGCCTGTAATGGGGCAGGCTCAGGGCGGACCAGGTTCGGGGTCGATTTCGGCGGTCGGCTTCGGGCTGGCGGGTACTGGGCCCGTGACGGTGGGTGCGCCGAGAGAGGAGGTGATCCAGTCGTGGACATATCCATGGTGATCTGTGAGGTGGTGGCCTCCTAGGCCAGCGCACCCGTAAGACCAGGGTGGCCGCCTGGGAAGGTCCAGGCACCACCGGCCCCGATGGTCCCGCTTTCACCGGCGGAGCGGCCCGGCTGCTTTCGAACCGACCGCAGGCTCCATCGGGGCTTTTTCTTTGTGGAAAGAGTCGGACGGGTGTTTGGAAGAGATGACCGCAGATTAAGGTGCTGAGTCCAGGGGGAAAGGAGGGGCAGGATCAGGTGGGCAACAGATCGTAGAGATCACTGAAAAATATAATGGGGGCTCCCCTAAGGGTCAGAGGCCCGCCCCCGAGGCCCTAGCAGAAGGAGAGAGGCTTTGGTTTCCCCTTCTTGATACCTTCAAATGAGCAAGCTTTGTGCCAAATCCCTGCCAATTATAACTTCTTGATTTTTAAGTGACCCTTCTCGATGCGTACTCCATTCAGGCACTTGGGGTATCGAAAAATGCCCGTCGGGTGTCCGGCAATTGTGCGATTTGTACGGGAGCATTTCTCCGGCTTGACAGGCAAAGTTGTGTACTGTATACAATGTGCACCCATTCCCATGAGAGGCCCTCCATGAAGATCCAGGTTCACCGACCGCTACGCGAAGAGGTCTACGTCACCCTCCGTCGGGCTATCGTCCAGGGAGAGCTTTCGCCCGGGATCCGGATTGTAGAGACCGAGTTGGCGGGCCGCCTTGGAATCAGCCGCACTCCGCTCCGGGAGGCCCTCCGCAAGCTCGAGGCCGAGGGGTTTCTCTCCAAAGGCCCCGGGAGCAGCCTCGTGGTGAGCGAGATGTCGCCGGAGGAGGTGGAAGAGACCTTTCGGATCCGGGCGGTGCTGGAGGGGTTGGCGGTGCGCCTGGCGGCCGAGCGGGCAACGCCTGAGGGGATCGCACTGCTCGACGGGATCCTGAAACGGTCCGAAACCGCATTGGACGGGGAGGCACCCGAGCGACTCTTGGAGTGGAACACGCGGTTTCACGACGGGCTCAACGTCTTGAGCGGGAGCGTGCAACTCCGGCAGCTCCTGCAGGCGATTCACGACAAGATTGTGCGCTACCGCCGGATCACCCTCGAGGTGGACCGGGCCCGGAAGACCTGGTTACAGGAGCATCGGGCGATTCTTCAGGCGATCAAGGACCGGGACCCGGCGCGGGCCGAGCGGCTGATCGTCGAGCACGTCCTCCGGAAGAAGGAGACCGTGCTCGCGTATCTCAGGAGTCGAGGGGAGACGAGGAGGAACGAGAAGTCATGAGCCGCAGAGAGCTCCTCACGGGCAATGAGGCGGCGGCCCGGGCGGTCCGCCTGTCGAAACCTCAGGTAATTCCCACCTATCCCATTACCCCCCAGTCCCCGATGCTCGAGATCATCGCCCGGGATGTCGAGACGGGCTTGCTCCAGGCCGAATTCGTCAACATGGAGTCGGACTATGCCGCCATGGCCGCGGCCGTGGGGGCCTCCCTCGGCGGGGCGCGGGCCTTTACGGCGACCAATTCCCAGGGTCTCCTTTTCATGGCCGAGCACCTGTACACCGCGTCGGGCAGCCGCTGCCCTATCGTGATGGCGGTGGTCAATCGCGCCATTTCGGTCCCCCACAGCCGGTACGCGGACCACAATGATGCCCTGGCCGCGAACCGCGCCGGCTGGCTCCAGCTCTTTTGCGAGGACGCGCAGGAGATCCTCGATGCGACCATCCAGCTCTTCAGGATCTGCGAGGACCCGCGGGTCCGCCTGCCCGGGATGCTCTGCTACGAGTCCTTCATCCACTCGAACACCGCCGAGGGGGTCGTGGTCCCGGAGGCCAAGGCGGTGGACCGATTTCTCGGCGGAGTCTGCGTGGAGGCATTGCTCGATCCGGCAGTGCCGCGCTCGCTGAACCCGCCCACGCCCCCCGAGTGGTACATGGAGTTTAAGTTCGTCGAACATCAGGCGATGGAAGCGGCGCTTGCCGTCATCCCCGAAGTCGGTAGGGCGTATGCCGAGGCGTTCGGCGGCCGCCCCCGGGGGCTGATCGAGACGACGGAACCCGTGGGCCGCTGTGTGATCGTGTCCATGGGCTCGATCGCGAAGACGGCGCGCCGGGCGGTGCGCGAGCTCAAGGCCGAGGGGCTCCCCGTCGGCCTCCTCAGGGTGCGCGCCTACCGGCCTGTCCCGGTCGAGGCCATTCGGAAGGCGCTCGGAGAAGCCGAGCTGGTCATCGCCATCGACCGGAACTGCGCCGCCGGGAGTCACGGGGTGCTGTACGACGAGGTTCGGTCGGCGCTCTACGGCACTGGCGGCGCGCCCCGGGTTGTGGGCGTCATCGCCGGCCTCGGCGGGCGCGACGTGACGGTCCGACAGATCAAGGAGGTCGCCCGGCGGGCACTCAAGAGAGAGCCCCCATTCGATAAGAAGGAGGATCCCATCGAGTGGCTCGGCCTCGACCGGGCGCGCGCCCGCGACGAATCACCACAATCCCGCCCCCTGGCGCGGGCCGTTTAGGGAGAGACCGCCATGGTCCGACCCACACCGCTGCCGACACTCCCCCGCTCGCGGCGCTTCAGCCTGCCGCCGGTGATGAAAGGGACCGCGTGCGAGGGCTGCGGAGCGCTCCCCGCGGCCGATCTGTTGGCCGAGCTGCTCGGACCGAAGATGGCCGTGATATGCCCGGCGAGTTGCGCGGCCACCTTCAGCCTGTCCTACACCAACGCGTCGTGGGCGATCCCCTTCGTTCACTGGATCTTCGAAAGCGCGCCCGCCGCGGCGACCGGGCTGCGGCACGCCTATGATGCGCGCGGCATGCGGGACGTGCAGGTCGTCTGCTTTGCCGGAGACTCCGGGACGCTCGACATCGGCTTCCAGGCCCTGTCGGGGGCCGCGAGTCGAAACGAGAATATCCTGTACATCTGCTATGACAACGAAGTTGCCATGAACACGCAGGGGCAGGCCACCTCCAGCTCGCCGGCGAGAGCCCGGACGCCGACCACGCCGCGGGGCGTCTCCACGCTGAAGAAAGATGCACCTCGCATCATGGCCGCGCACGGCGTCCCTTACGTCGCGACGGCCGCGGTTTCGCACCTTGCGGACTACCAGGCGAAGCTCAAGCGCGCCGCCCGCGTCCGGGGATTTCGGTATCTGCACGTGCTCAGCCCGTGTCCCATCGCCTGGGGCTATCCCCACGACCAGACCATCGAGGTCACACGGGCGGCCGTCGAGACAGGGATGTGGATGCTCTACGAAATCACGGACGGGCGGATGAAGATCAGCTACCGTCCGAAGCGGCGCCGGCCGGTGCGCGAGTACCTCGCGCTCCAGCGGCGGTTCGCGCATCTCAGTCGTCGCGAGGCGCACAGCCTCCAGAGGCGTGTCGATGAGAGCTGGAGGGCCACCCCGTGAAGGAGCTCCGCTTCCACGGCCGCCGGCTTCCCCGTTACGATCACACGGCCCCCTTCGTCGGCGCCGCTCGCCTGCTGGCGACAGCGGCGCTCCGTGAAGGGAAGCAGGTCCAGTTCCGGCCACCCTGGCTCTTCCTCCGGGGCTATGTCCCCGAGGCGGCGCACCTGCGGGTAGCCACGGAGCCGATCGAAAGCTACTCCCAGGAGTACGTCCTGGATCTGGTAGCGGTGACGGATGCGAGCATCCTCAACACCGTCGATGTCACCGCCGGGCTCAAAGAGACCGGAGTCGTGCTGGTCAACGGCAGCTCGCCGGTCTCCCTGAAAGGCCGGACCCGGACGGCGGTCGCCGATCTGGACGCGATCGCCCGGCGATTCGCCACCGACCTGGCGCTACCGATGGCTGCTGCGACGGCGGCTCTCTCGGGCGTCGTCAGCCAGAAGGCCATCGCGGCGGTGGTTCAGGCAGAGACGTCGGGTCGCGCACGACAGCAGGCCCTCCGGGCTCTCGAGACGGCCGCCCAGGCGGTCGCGGAATCGAGACGGTGAAGTCATGAGCGACGC
>JAKEGQ010000006.1 GCA_022615475.1 Candidatus Methylomirabilota bacterium
GATCCCCCCGGGGCGGGGGTGGATGGGATGCGCGTTCTTGGCCGTGAGCGTGCTGGCCGGATGCGCGAGCCTCCCGCCCCCCAGAGAGGCCGGTCAGCCAGTCTCGAACGAGACGCGCGCCGAGCTGATCGCCCGGCTGCAGGTCCGCGAGGAGCAGATCCGGTCGCTGCGAGCCATCGCCGCGGTCGAGATCGCCGTGGGCGAGGAGACACGAAGGTTTCGGGAGGCCTTGGCCCTGAAGAGCGATGGCCGATTCCGCCTGGAGACCTTGAATGTCTTCGGGTTGCCGGTCCTGATCGTCGCCTCCGATGGAAATCGCGTCGTGGTCCACGGCGCGTCGGAGCCCGGTGGGTCCCCGGACGGATGTGAGCTGCTCGAGCGTCTCCTTGGGCTTCGCCTCTCTCCCCCCACTCTTGTTCGGCTTCTCGCCGGTCTCCCCCCGCGGCGCGTCGGGCCCTCTGTCTTCGCGTCCTACCTTCCGGGGCGACGGGCGCATCTCCTCGAAGAGGAAGATTCCGATTCGGTGCAGCGGCTCTACCTGGACCTCTCCGGGACACTCCTGGGCGGAGAAATCTGGACGGGGCGACGCGGCTTCTCTTTCGATTTCACAGAGGTCCGCGATGTCGATGGGATCGCTGTGCCGATGAGGATTGCGGTCACGCAGGCCCGGAGGCCTGTGCGCGTGACGCTGGCCTACGAGGCGATAGAAGTCAATCCGGTCCTCGCCGATCAGTTCTTTCCATCTCCCCTGGCCGGCCCGGCGAAGAGCGGGGGCTGCTGAGCCGTTGATGGATCTCACCCTCTGGGCGCCTGCCAAGGTCAATCTCTTTCTGGAGGTGCTGCGGAAGCGGGCCGACGGGTATCACGAGGTCCAGACCCTGCTGCAGCACGTGGACCTCTGCGACGAAATCCGGTTTGCTGAGGGTGCGCGGATCGTCGTGGAGACGAACGGGCTTGCCTGCCCGGGGGGAGAGGAGAATCTGGCGCACCGGGCCGCGACCCTGTTCTTCAAGACCACCGGCATCCGGCCCGGTGTCCGCATTGAAATCACGAAGCGCATTCCCCTTGGAGCAGGGCTCGGGGGAGGGTCGAGCGACGCCGCCGCTACGCTGTGGGGACTCAATCGCCTCTTCGCGACCGGCCTGACGTCCCGGGTCCTCCAGGACCTAGGCGCCCATCTGGGATCGGACGTCCCCCTGTTTTTCGGAGGCCCGACCGTGTGGGCGTCTGGCCGTGGCGAACAGATCCGTCCCCTGCCCGCCTTTCCCCGATCCTGGCTGCTGATTGTCTTTCCCGGTTTCCCGGTTTCGACCGCGTGGGCGTACGCCAATTTGGAATTGACAGGCGAGGACAAAAGCCTTAGGGTAAGGACGGAGGCGGAGAAGGGGAATTACGAACGTGTTCTCGCTTCGTCCTGGAATCGTCTCGAAGAAGTCGTCTTCCGCCGCTACCCTGTCGTCAAGCAGTTGAAGGTTTCTCTGGAGGCCTGGGGTGCCCGGCCGGCCCTCATGACGGGCAGTGGCTCGGCGGTCTTTGGTCGGATGCATGCCCGGGAGGAAGCAGAGGGGTGGGCGGCCCGTCTCGGGGAGGAGGGATACACAGTCTTTGTCGTCCAGACCCTCTCTCGTCCCCCGCTTGCTCCAGGGGGGATCGGCGAGATGGGGCCGGAGCGATCCTCCTGCTGAAGAGGGGGAGGGGATGGGCGTGTCGCAGCCATCACAGCTCATCCCCCAATTTTTTCGGCGCAAGGCCCGGGTGATGGGGATCAGGTGCGGGGTCGGCTAATGGTAGGCCGCCAGACTTTGGATCTGGCTGTCCAGGTTCGAATCCTGGCCCCGCAGCCAAGGAACAGAAGGAGGGCGGTGTGACGCGACTACTCCTCTTTTCTGGTAATGCCAACCGGCAGTTGGCACAGGAGATCGCCGAGTATCTGGGTGTCTCCCTCGGTCTGGCCGAAGTGTCTCAGTTCTCTGATGGAGAAGTCTTCGTCCAAATCTCCGAGAATGTACGGGGCGCCGATGTCTTTGTGGTCCAGCCTACCTCCCCTCCCGTGAATCACCACCTGATGGAGCTGCTCATCATGATCGATGCCCTGCGCCGCGCCTCTGCTCACCGCATCACGGCCGTGATTCCCTATTACGGATACGCCAGGCAGGATCGCAAGGTCCAGCCGCGGGTCCCGATCTCGTCCAAGCTGGTGGCCGACCTCATCGCCGTGTCGGGGGCCAATCGGGTCCTCACCATGGATCTCCACGCGGGACAGATCCAGGGTTTCTTCAACATCCCGGTGGATCACCTCTTTGCGGCCCCGGTGCTTCTTCGCTATTTCCAGGAGCGGGGTTGGCTCGGGGTGGTGGTGGCTCCCGACGCGGGTGGCGTGGAGCGGGCGAGGGCCTTTGCGAAACGGCTGGGGGCACCGCTGGCCTTCATCGACAAGCGGCGGGAGGGCCCCAATGAGGCCAAGGTAATGCGCATCGTGGGAGAGGTGAAGGATCAGGATGTCATCATCGTGGACGATATCATCGACACGGCGGGAACCATCACGCAGGCCGTGAAGGCCCTTCGGGAGGAGGGGGCCCGCCGGATCTTCGCGAGCTGCACCCACCCGGTCCTGTCAGGACCGGCCATTGAACGCATCGAGAACTCGCCCATCGAAGAGGTGGTGGTGACGAATACGATTCCTCTCGATGAGCGACGTTCGTCCAAGAAGCTGACCGTCCTCTCGGTGGCCCC
>JAKEGQ010000083.1 GCA_022615475.1 Candidatus Methylomirabilota bacterium
CGGAGAGGAGACCGGGCCGCGCCCGGGTGTCTTGCGCGCCACGGAGGAGGCCACAATGTCGCAGCGTGCTCCCGTTTTCCGTCGAAAGTTCAACGTCCACCCGATCCAGCAAAAGTATTTTTTCCTCTCGCTCGTTCCCCTGTTGTTCTTTGGCGCCACGCTGGTCCTTCTGGTCTTATTTCCGCTGAACGTCGCCCTCATGGGACCGAATCCCGAACTGCAGAATCCGAGAACCTTGCGTGAGGTCTTCACCCTGATGGACGCCCGTATCTGGCTTGCCCTCGTGATCAGCATGTTCGTCTCTTGCGTCCTGAGCTATTTCGTCACGCACAAGTTTGCCGGTCAGGTCTACCGGATCGAGCAAATCTTACGGAAGGGCAAGGAGGGGAATCTCCCGCTCTCTGTGCGGGTTCGGCGTGATGATGACCTCCAGGAACTGGCGGAGCTTCTCGATGGCAACTTCAAGAAGACCACCTCAGCCCTGGCGGAGATCATGGAACAGCAGGCTCTGGCTGCCAAGGAGCTCACCGCGGCCCGGGGCAATGTGAAGGCTGGGTTGGGCGGGGAGATGATCCTGGCGGGACTGGAAAACGTCGGCCAGAGACTCGACGAGATCGAGGGGATCCTGGCCCATTTCAGGATTCCAAAGACTCAAGCCCCTCATCTCGAGTCCCGCCGGGCAGAATAGGTCCTCCGGGTCGACACCTCGGCACAACAACGGAATCCCCTACCATCCCCTCGCAGCACCAAGCAAAGCAATCACCCCTCTCATTTCTCTCCGTGTGGTGGCAGCATCGGATCGTCATCCATCCGACCACATACGCTGTCACCGGCTCCCGGTCCTCCCAGTCACGCGAAGACGGGGGATAACGCCATCGGTGACGCGCTGTTCGCCCGAAGAAAACGCGGTTTGATTTTTCCCTTTACACCCGAGCGGGCGATGTGCTACGTACAAGTCGGGACCAGTTTCTCACCAGCGGTGATCCGGCATGCCGATGAGGGGGAACGCGTGAAGGGGGCCGAAGTGGCGCCGGTCCGCAATGTAGGAATCGTGGGTCACGCGCAGGAGGGGAAGACCTCCTTGGTGGAGGCGATCCTCTTTGACACGGGCGTGGTGAGCCGCCTCGGACGCGTCGAGGAGGGGAATACCACGACCGACTTCGATGAGGATGAAATCAAACGGCGGATCAGCATCAGTGCGGCCGTCGCCTTCACCGAGTGGAAGGGAGTGAAGTTCAATCTGATCGACACCCCCGGTTTCTCCAACTTTCTGAGCGATACCCGGACCTGCATGCGCGTCACGGATGCTGCCCTGATCCTCGTGAGCGCGGTGGACGGGGTCAAGGTCCAGACGGGAAAGGTCTGGGGGTATGCCGAGGAGTACGGCCTCCCCGTCTTCTTTTTTGCCAACAGGATGGATCGAGAGCGGGCAGACCCGTTTCGCGCCCTCGCGGACATCCGGAAGGGCTTGCATCCGGCGGCCGTCCTGGTCCAGATTCCCATCGGGGCCGAGGCGGGCTTCCGGGGCGTTGTGGATCTCGTGGCGATGAAGGCGTACACGTACCAGACCGATGGGTCGGGAAAGTTCAAGGAGGAGGGGGTGCCGTCCGAATTGAAGGAGCGGGCGGAAAAGTTCCACCACGCGCTCGTCGAGGCGGTGGCCGAGTCTGACGATGCCCTGCTGGAGCAGTATCTGGCGAGCGGTGGCCTGACCACCGAAGACCTGCGGCAAGGCCTGCGGCGGGCTATCGCGGGCCGACGCCTCTTCCCGGTCCTCTGCGGCTCGGCGACCAGGAACGTCGGCGTGCAGCCGCTCCTCGATCTCCTCATCGAGTGCTCTCCCTCCCCCGTGGATCGACCGCCGGTGGAGGGGAGCGATGCGAAATCGGGCCAGCGGGTCGTGAGGGCACCGCGGCTGGAGGAGCCGCTTACGGCCTTGGTCTTCAAGACCATCAGCGACCCGTACGCCGGCAAGATCAGCGTCTTCCGCGTGTATGCCGGTCAGTTGAACGCCGATAGCTTTGTCTATAACGCGACCAAGCAGGTCAAGGAACGGATTGGACAGATCTCCCTCCTCCGGGGGAGGCAGCAGACCCCTGTCGCCAAGGTGGGCGCGGGAGACATCGGATCTGTGGTGAAGCTGAAGGAGACCGGCACGGGCGACACCCTGTGTGATGAAAAGTCCCCTGTCCTCCTCGACCCTCTTCCGGTGTCAACCCCCTTGATCTCGTATGCTGTCGCTCCCAAGTCGAAGGGCGATGAGGAAAAGCTGTCCGGGGCCTTGAGCCGCCTCCTGGAAGAGGATCCAAGCCTTAAGCTCGGCCGGGACCAGCAGACCAGGGAAACCATCATCTCGGGCATGGGCAAGGTGCACCTGGAGGTAGCGGTCGAACGGCTCAGGCGCAAGTTTGGGGTGGAGGTCTTCATGAAGACCCCCCGGGTCCCCTACAAGGAGACCATCCGGGGAATGGCCTCCGTGCAGGGGAAGTACAAGAAGCAGACGGGCGGCCGGGGGCAGTACGGCGACTGTTGGATCAAAGTGGAGCCCCTCCCGCGCGGCAAGGGCTTCGAGTTCGTCAATCAGGTTGTCGGGGGGGTGATCCCCAGGCAATACATTCCGGCGGTGGAGAAGGGGATTGTGGAGGCCATGGAGGGGGGAATCCTGGCCGGGTATCCCGTCACCGATGTCAAGGTCAGCCTCTATGATGGCTCGTACCATACAGTAGACTCCTCGGAGATGTCCTTCAAGATCGCCGGCTCCCTCGCCGTGAAGAAGGGAGTGCAGCAGGCCACCCCCGTTCTCCTCGAGCCGATTATGGTGGTGGAGGTGAGTGCACCCGATGACGCCATCGGGGACGTGATCGGTGATCTCAATTCCCGGCGAGGGCGGGTGCTGGGGGTCGAGGGCAAGGGCAAGAGCCAGGCCATCAAGGCGCTCGTCCCGCTGGCGGAGATGCTGGAGTACGCCACCCAACTGCGCTCGCTGACCGGGGACCGCGGGGATTACACCATGGAGCTGTCCCATTTCGAGGACGTTCCGGCCCACATCCAGGATAAACTGGTGGCCGAGGCGAAAAAGGAAGAAAAAGAGGACTAGGCAGGAAGTTAGCACGCCTCTTGGCATTGGCATCGGACGCCTGTACTGGGCGAGAAAGGTTGGAGCGGTACTAGGGGAAATTTCCCTTGCCTCTTGCGTGCCGCTATGGTATACAGAGATGGAAAAGTGGGCCCGTGCCCACTTTCTTATTTTCCGGGACTGGAACAATGGCGAGCGTTCGTCTGGTTACTGAGCGGGTCCAATCCCTTACCCTCCCTGTGGTCGAAGGGCAGGGGATGGAACTAGTCGATGTGGTTTTTCGTCGAGAGGCGCACGGCTGGGTGCTTCGCCTCTTGCTGGATAAGCCTGGTGGGGTCACGCTCGAGGACTGCCGTGAGGTGAGTGAGCAGCTGTCTGATCTCTTGGATGTCGAAGGGGTGATCGACCACCCCTATACCTTGGAGGTCTCCTCGCCTGGACTCGACCGTGTGCTGAAGACGGCACAGGACTTCACGCGATTCGCGGGGCGGCTCGCCCGCATTCAGACCGCCGCTCCCATCAGCGGCCAGCGGCGGTTTCATGGCCGGCTGGAGGGATGCCGGGACGGCATGGTGGTCTTGCAGCAGGGACAGGGACCGACGCTGCTGATCCCGCTCGAGGCGATCGTCAAGGCCCGGCTTGAGGTCGAACTGTAAATGGTTCGTGGTTGAGGGTTCATAGTTCAGGGTTCGGAGATTGGGCCAGTCCTCTGGGTCAGCTGTGACCATGAACTATGAACCATGAACTCTGAACCGAGGTGAGGGTGGCTGTGAATCTGATCCAGGTCATCGAGCAGATCGGGCGAGAGAAGGGGATCGACCGGGAGGTGCTGATCGATGCCGTGGGGGCGGCGATCCTCTCCGCCTCTCGGAAGACCCTGGGCACGGTGTCGGACCTGCGGGTCGACTTTGATCAAGCCTCCGGGAGGTTTGTCCTGTCCACAGTGAGAAAGGTCGTCGAGGAGGTGACCAATCCCCGGAGTGAGATTGCGCTCGAAGAGGCCCGCCGTCATCAACCCGAGCTCAATCTCGGCGACGAGTTCCGCATCGAGGTTCAACCCCGCGGGTTCGGTCGGATCGCCGCCCAGACGGCGAAGCAGGTGATCATCCAGCGCGTGCGGGAAGCGGAACGAGACAGCATCTACCACAGCTTCAAGAACCGCGAGGGGGAACTGATCACCGGGGTCGTCCAGCGGGTGGTGAACGACAATATCATCGTCAACGTGGGCAAGGCCGAGGCAATCCTTCCTCCTCGGGAGCAGCTTCCTCGAGAGGAATACCGGGCCGGCGACCGGATTCGGGCCTATATCGTGGAGGTCAAGAAGGGGAGCCGGGGGGCCACCGTCCTCGTCTCGCGGAGCCATCCGGGAATGTTGCTCCGGCTCTTTGAGGTCGAGGTCCCCGAGATCGAGGAGGGGATTGTAGAGATCAAGGCGGTGGCGCGGGAGCCGGGGGAACGGGCCAAGATCGCCGTCGTCTCACGGGACAGCAATGTCGACCCTGTGGGGGCCTGCGTCGGGTACCGGGGCTCGCGGGTCCAGGTCATCGTGAGAGAGCTCGGGGGGGAGAAGATCGATATCATTCCGTGGCGGGACAACCCGGCCGATTTTGTGCGGAATGCGCTCGCCCCTGCAGAGGTCCAGTCTGTGATGGCTGACGAGGCGAGCAACACGCTCCATGTCATCGTGGCGGACGAGCAGCTCTCCCTTGCTATTGGAAGGCGAGGGCAGAACGCGCGTCTGGCAGCCAAATTGGTCGGGCGGAAGGTAGACATCAAGAGTCGCACCGAGCTGGCTCGCGAGGCGGAGGAGAAGGCGAAGCGAGCCCGGGCGGCCATCGAAGGCCTGGCACAGGTCTCTGGGATCGGCCCCAAGATGGTCGGGCGGTTGGTCGAGGCCGGCTTCGACACCCTGGACCGTCTCCAGCGGGCCTCTCAGGAAGACCTGATAGCCGTCAAAGGCATTGGCCCGAAGACCGCCGCAACGATCCTCGCAGCCATTCAGGATCTCCTGACCCGTCCCGCCCTCGGGGCAGACCACCCGTCCGCGGGGACGGAGGAAGTTGCGGTTGACGAGAAGGTTGCCCAGGCCGAGAGCGAATAAGGGAATGAAATGAATGAGAGACGCGATCACGATGGCCGACACGGAAGGACCCGAGCGGGCGCTCGGGGCAGCAGAGGTACGGGGGAGGGGAGGTGGCAGGCGTGAGTAAGATACGGGTGCATGAGCTGGCGAAGGAGCTTGGCCTGTCCAACAAGGAGGTCACCGAACGGCTGGCCAAGGTGGGAATCTCGGTGACGAGCGCCAGCAGCTCGGTGGACGAGGGAAAGGCTCGGGCTGCCTTGTCAAAGGGAGCGCCCAAGGAAAAGGCGCCCAAGCGAGTCACGAAGGCAGAGGCGGCTCAAAAAGTCAAGCCAGCGCAGCGGGGCAAGGAGGTTGTCGAGGCGAAGCCGAGCCCTGAGCCCAAGGTAACGCCACAGCCCACCCCCCCACCGATCAAGGCCGCCCCCCCGGCGGCCAAGCCCGCGCCTGAGGTGCGGCCAAAGGCGAAAGCCATTCCCGCCGAGGAGAAGGCTCGCAAGAAACCGGTGGTGCCGCCGCCCGTTCCCGAGGAGAAGGGGACAGTAACAGCCAAGCCCGCGCCCGCTCCAGCACCCCCCAGGGGAGAGATTCCGCCTCCCGCCCCGAAGCGCGAGGCCCCGCCCGCACCGGCACGGCCTCCGGAGCGCCCCCGTGTTGACGCACCCCGCACGCCCCCGCCCGTCGCGGAAAAGCCGGTTCCGGTCGCGGAAAAGAAACCCCCGATCGCGGAGAAGAAGCCGCCGGTCGCGCCGAAGCCGACCCCGGTCGCCGAGCGGCCAACTCCGGCGGCGGCGAAGCCGACGATCGCGCCCCTCGAGGCCCCGCCCAGGCCGCCGGAGGTGACGCCGCCGGTGACCCCCCCGGCTCCCAAGGTGGTCAAGATCCCAGAGACGATCACGGTGAAGGAGCTCTGTGTGAAACTGGCCACGAGCCCCAGTGAGATCATCAAGAAGCTGATGAAGATGGGGATCATCGCCACCGTCAACCAGAACCTGAGCCCCAACCAGGTCAAGCAGGTCGCCGCGACGCTCGGGTTCGAAGTGGAGATGGCCCGGGTTGAGGAGGTGGAAGAGGCCGCGGCCGAGGTCGAGGACCCGAGCCAGCTCCGCTTCAGGCCACCTGTGGTGACCGTCATGGGGCATGTAGACCACGGGAAGACCTCTCTGCTCGACGCCATTCGGAAGACGAATGTCATTGCCGAGGAGGTGGGGGGCATCACCCAGCATATCGGTGCCTACGAGGTGGAGCTCCCTCCGGATCCCGGGACGAAGTTTCCCGGGGGCCGCGTCGTTTTCCTGGATACGCCGGGGCATGAAGCCTTCACTGCGATGCGTGCGCGGGGGGCCCACGTGACCGACGTGGTGGTGTTGGTGGTGGCCGCCGATGACGGGGTGATGCCCCAGACCATTGAGGCCATCAACCATGCGAAGGATGCCAAGGTGCCGATCCTGGTGGCCATCAACAAGATCGATAAACCGGGCGCGGACCCCAACCGGGTGAAGCAGCAGCTCAGCGAGCACGGGCTCATCCCGGAGGAGTGGGGAGGACAGACTATCTTTGTGGAGGTGTCGGCGAAAAGGCGGACGGGCATCGAGCATCTCTTGGAAATGCTCCTGCTCCAGGCGGAGGTCATGGAACTCAAGGCCAACCCCTTTAAACTGGCCAGGGGGATAGCCATCGAGGCCAAGCTCGACCGCGGCCGAGGGGCGGTGGCCACCGTGCTGGTGCAACAGGGGACCCTCAAGATTGGGGATGTCTTCGTGATAGGGAATATCCATGGTCGGGTCCGCGCCTTGATCAACGACAAGGCGAGGAAGGTCCAAGAGGCCGGGCCCTCCACCCCTGTGGAAGTCCTGGGCCTTTCCGGCGTCCCGTCGGCGGGAGACACCCTGGTCGTGGTGGCCGATGAGCGAAAAGCCCGGCAGGTGGCCTTGGTCCGACAGCAGCAGCAACGGGACACCACCTTTGCCGCCCAGCGTCGACTGACGCTCGAGGACCTGCACCGGCGGATCAAGGAAGGGGAGGTGAAAGAGCTTCGGCTACTCCTGAAAGGAGATGTCCAGGGCTCGATCGAGCCGCTCAAGGATTCTCTGGAGCGGCTGAGCGCCCCGGAGGTGCAGCTCAAGGTGATCCACGCGGCCGTGGGAGGGATCAGCGAGTCGGATGTGATGCTTGCCTCTGCGTCTAATGCCATCATCCTCGGTTTTACCGTCCGCCCCGATCCGAAGGCTCAGCGGTTGGCCGAGACGACGGGGGTGGACATCCGGCTCTACAACGTGATCTACGATGCGGTTGCCGAGATCAAGGAAGCGATGGAGGGGATGCTGGAGCCGCAGTTTGTCGAACGGCCCATGGGCCGGGCCGAGGTCCGGGCCACGTTCGGTGTCCCCCGGTTCGGGACGGTGGCCGGTTGCTTTGTCAGCGAAGGGAAGGTCACCCGGGACGCCGCCGTGCGTCTCGTCCGCGATGGCCGGGTCGTCCATCAGGGGAAGATTGCATCGCTCCGTCGCTTCAAGGAAGATGTCCGTGAGGTCCAGAACGGGTATGAGTGCGGCATCGGTCTGCTGAACTTCAGTGACATCAAGGTCGGCGACGTCATCGAGGTGTACGAGCTGGTTTCGGTGGCCGCCAAGCTGCAACCGTCACTGAGTTGAGTGGGGACGCACGAGGGCGGACCCCTGACCCGGAGATGATGATGGTCGTGGGGACATGCCGGCTGGAGCTCAGGATCCCTGACAGCTCTTCCTTGAAGGAAAAGAGGCAGGTCCTGCGTAGTATCAAGGACCGGGTGCAGAACCGGTTCAACGTCTCCATCGCCGAGGTGGGCTATCTCGAGGAGTGGCAGCGGGCGACGCTGGCCGTGGCCTGCGTGAGCAACGAGGCCAAGATGGTGGATGAGGTGCTCAACAAGGTGGTCGATTACATCGAGGGGCATGGGTCGGCGCTCCTGATGGACTACGTCATCGATGTGGTGGTCCACGGTGACGGGTTTGCGTGATGCGGAGAGACCTCGGATCGGGTGAGCGATGTCTCGGTCGGCACGAGTCGGAGATCTATTGGTAGAGGAGCTCAGTGATCTCCTCCTGCGCGACGTCAGGGATCCGCGCATCGGATTCGTGACGATCACCGCGGTCGAGGTGAGCGACGACCTCCGCCACGCCCGGGTGTATGTCGTCACCCACGAGACCGGGGACGGGCAAAAACGGATTCTCGAAGGATTGCAGAGCGCCCGGGGCTACCTCCGAGCCGCCCTCGGGCGACGCCTGCACCTCCGCTATATCCCGGAGCTCACCTTCTGCATCGATGAGAGCCTGGAGCGGGGCCTGCGGATCGACGAGATCCTCAAGTCCCTCGAGACGGGGGAGAAGTCGGATGGGGAGGGATCTTGAGCAGATCGTGACGGCCCTGAAGCAGAGCGCTTCGGTGGCCATCCTTTCGCATGTCCGTCCGGAGGGGGATACCCTGGGTTCCGCGCTCGGATGCCATCTCATCTTGAAATCGATGGGCAAGGAGGTTGCCACCTTCAATCCGGACCCGGTCCCAATGTACCTGCGGGCCTTGCCGGGCGCATCGGAGGTGATCCAGGCGGACCGACTCCCCCGGCCGTTTGACTGCTACCTCGCCGTGGATGCCACGGATCCGAAGCGCGTGGGGGGGTTGCTCAACGGTGTCTCCCCCGGCAGCCTCGTGATCAACATCGACCATCACATCAGCAACACCCGCTTTGGAACCTATAACTGGGTGGATCCCGAGGCAGCAGCCGCCGGCGAGATGATCTATCACCTGATCGAGGCCATGGGGATCCCCCTGTCCCCGGAGGTAGCCACCAACCTCTACGTGGCGATTCTCACCGACACCGGCTCCTTTCACTATGCCAACACCACGCCGCAGGCGCTCAGGATCGCCGCGGAGCTGATTGAGGCCGGTGCGGTTCCCCAGGAAGTGGCGGAGCTCCTGTTTGATCAGCGCGATGTCGAGGAGCTGCGTCTGTTGGGTTCCCTGCTCACGAGGATGCAGCTCTCTCCCGATGGGGCGGTAGCCTGGATCGAGGTGACGCGGGACCTCCTGGATCGGGCGCGGGTTGGCAAGGATGCGCTCGAGGATCTGATCACATATCCCCGCTCGGTCAAGGGCGTGAAGGTGGCCCTGCTCCTTACGGAGGAGGGTGGGCAGGGGGTACGGGTGAGTCTCCGGTCCAAGGGACAGGTGGACGTCGCCGCCGTGGCCAAAGTCTTTCAGGGAGGAGGACACAAGAACGCCGCAGGCTGCACGGTCATGGGCTCGCTCCCCGAGGTCCGCGAGCGGATTCTGGGGGAAGTCCGTCGGGTCTTTGCACGAATCGGAGAGAAACGCGCTGATGGGAAGGACTGAACCCAGGGACATCTCCGGGGTGCTCAACATCAACAAGTCGGCCGGGATGACCTCTCACGACGTGGTGGATGTCGTGCGCCGGCTCTACCACGTCCGCAAGGTCGGACATACCGGGACCCTGGATCCTCGAGGAACCGGAGTCCTCCCCATCTGTGTCGGCCGGGCCACAAAGATTGCCCAGTTCTTGACCACCGCCGACAAAGAGTATGAGATGATCGTACGCCTGGGGATGACTACCGACACGCAGGACGCCGATGGCAAGGTCACTGGCGAGGCGGAGGTTCGGGTATCCCGGGAGGAGGTAGAAGCGGCCTTGGGGCATTTCGTGGGGGAGGTCCAGCAGATCCCGCCCCTCTTCTCAGCGAAGCGGGTGAGGGGAGAACGGCTGTACCGGATGGCCCGTCGCGGTGAGTACGTCCCTCGGGAACCGGTCACGGTCCACATCTATGCCATCCGCCTCTCCTCCTTCGACCCTCCCTTTATCGGGCTCTGGGTGCACTGCAGCAAGGGGACCTATGCGCGAGCCCTCGCGGACGATCTCGGGAAGATGCTGGGGTGTGGGGCACACCTGCACGGCCTGGTCCGGGTCCGAGCGGGTCGCTTTGAGCTAAAGGATGCCCTGACGCTCGACGCACTCGCGGCGCTGGTTGCGGAGGGCAGGGGGCAGGAGCCCCTGATCCCGGTGGAGGATGCCCTGGACCATCTCCCGGCAGTGCGTGTCCTCCCAGAGGCCTCCCGCCTCATTCTCCACGGCTCGGCGGTCGCCGCGGCACAGGTGGTGAGCGTTCCCCCCGAGGTGGTCAAGGGGACGATGGTCCGGGTCCTCGGGTTCCGGCGTCAACTCCTATCGCTGGCCACTGCCATGGTAGACGGGGCCGAGTTCACCCGAATGGATCCTCGGCGGGTCGTCCTCCAGCCGGTTCGGGTCTTCAGGTCTCCTGAGAGCCGTTAGAGGGATGCAGATCATTCGGGACATCGCACACCTGCGCGAAAAGTCCTTTCCGCATGTGGCCGCCGCGATCGGGACCTTTGACGGGGTCCACGTCGGTCACCAGCGGATCATTCGTACGGTCGTCGGTCGAGCTCGAGAACGTGGAGGGACCGGGGCGGCCTTCACCTTTGTGAACCATCCGCTGGAGGTCCTTCAGCCGGAGCGGGCCCCGAAGCTGATTACCCCCTATCCCATCAAGGAGCGCCTGCTGAGGTCGCTGGGGGTGGATCTACTGGTCGCTCTCCCCTTTACGGCGGGCCTGGCCGAGATGGAGGCCGAGGCCTTCGTGAGGGAGATTCTGTGGGAGAGGCTTCGCATCGAGTTTCTCTGTCTCGGGTTCGATTTTCGGTTCGGCAAGGGTCGGCAGGGGACGCCCGATCTCCTCAAGAAGATGGCCAAGGCCCTCGGATTCGAGGTGGAGATACTTCCACCGGTGACGGTGGACGGAACGGTCGTTAAGTCAACGATCATCCGGGATCTGTTGCAGCAGGGGAAGATGGGCGAGGCGGCCCGATATCTTACCCGACCCTACGCCACCCTTGGAGAGATCGTCCCTGGGGCGGGCAGGGGGAGGGGATTGGGTTTTGCCACGGCCAATCTCGTGCCGCCTCGCGACCTCCTCATCCCCGATGGGGTGTATGCAGGCCGGGCCTACGTGGACGGGGGGGGCTACGGTGCGGCAATTAATGTTGGCGTGGCCCCCACGTTCGGGACCGAAGGTCGCCGCGTGGAGGTCCATCTCCTCGATGTCCAGGAAGATCGGGCGCCTGGACCTGGGCAAGCCGTTCTTGTCACCTTCTGGGAGCGGATCCGGGACGAGGTCCGCTTCGCCTCTCCTGAGGCGCTCCAGGCCCAGGTGGCGCGGGACATCCAGGGGGTCCGGGAGATCCTCAGCCAGCCCGCTAGGGCTTCAGCAGATTGGACTTTACTCGGGACCGGGTCTTGTGCTACATTAAATGTGACTAAAGATTGAGAGAGGAGTGGAGGCGTGGCGAAGGATCTTGCCCGGAAACAGGAGCGGATCAAGGAGTTTAACCTTCACGGGCGGGATACCGGCTCGCCAGAGGTTCAGATCGCCCTTCTCAGCTCGCGGATTGATTCTCTCAGCCAGCACCTCTCCCTCCACAAACAGGATCACCATTCCCGGACAGGTCTGCTTCGAATGGTGAGCCGCCGCCGGAAGCTGCTCAACTACTTGAAAGATAAGGATGCAGAGCGATACCGGAAGCTCATCGATCGATTGGGGATCCGGCGCTAGCGAGCCTGTGGTCTCTCGTCTAGGCAACTCCCTTGTGTGGTCAGAGCGCCCGCGGCAGATGGCAGTTTAGGGTCATCTCTCGCGGGTTTTTTTGGATGAGGGCGCAGAAAGGCATAGGGGGCGATGATTCAACGCGTTGAGACAGCTATTGAAGGAAAGCAGCTTTCCCTCGAGGTGGGCCGGGTGGCCCGACAGGCGGACGGGGCGGTCTGGGTCCAGTACGGGGAAACGGTGGTCTTGGTGACGGTCGTGGCTGCGAAGGAGACGCGGGAGGGGCTCGATTTTTTCCCCCTGACCGTAGACTATCAGGAGCGGGCCTACGCCGCCGGCATAATTCCCGGGGGTTTTTTCAAGCGGGAGGGGCGGCCCCGGGATCAAGAGACGGTCGCCGCCCGCCTCATTGACCGGTCCATCCGTCCCCTCTTTCCCAAGGGCTTTCGGCGCGACGTCCAGATCATCGCGACGGTCTTGTCCGCCGACCAGGAGAATGATCCGGATGTGCTTGCCATGGTGGGCGCCTCGGCGGCATTGACCGTCGCCCCCGTTCCCTTTTCGGGCCCGATCGGGGCCGTTCGGGTCGGCCGGGTCGGGGGGCGGCTCACCTTGAATCCCACGTACAAGCAGATGCAGGAGTCGGACCTGGACCTGGTCCTTGCCGGAACGAGCGAGACGGTGATCATGGCCGAGGCCGGGGCCAAGGAGGTGCCGGAGGAGATCATCCTCGAGGCGATTGCCTTTGGCCAGAAGGCTGGTGCCGAGATCATCCGGATGCAGGAGGCGCTGGCCGCTCTGGTTGGCGCGCCGCAGTCCACATTCACCCGACCACCCATAGACCCGGCCCTGCTCGAGCGGGTCTCGGCGGTAGCCCGCGAACCCATTCGAGGGCTGGTGAGGCTCAAGGAGAAGGAGGCTCAGCGGGCGCGGCGTGAAGAGATTGCCAAGGCGACTCTGCAGCCCTTCGCTGGCGAACCGGCCGAGATTCAGGTCCAGGTGAAGGAGATCCTCGAGCGACTCGAACGCGAGGATATGCGGCGGCTGATCTTGGAGGAGGGACAGCGGGCGGATGGTCGGGGCCTTGGAGAGGTACGGCCGATCACGTGCGAGGTCGGTGTGCTGCCTCGGACGCACGGGTCAGCCCTCTTTACTCGGGGCCAGACCCAGGCGCTCGTCACCACCACCCTCGGGACCTCCGAGGATGTCCAACGCCTGGACAGCATCGAAGGAGAGGGCTTTAAACGGTTCATGCTTCACTATAACTTCCCGCCGTTCAGCGTGGGGGAGGTTCGGTTCCTGCGCGGTCCCGGCCGTCGGGAGATCGGTCACGGCACGTTAGCCGAACGGGCGCTCCTCGCCGTGCTCCCGAGGCCGGAGGAGTTCCCGTACACGATCCGGATCGTCTCCGACATCCTGGAGAGTAACGGCTCCTCCTCGATGGCCTCCGTCTGCGGAGCCACCTTGGCCCTCATGGACGCCGGCGTCCCCGTCAAGTCGGCCGTCGGAGGGGTGGCCATGGGTCTGGTGGTGGAAGGGGAGAGGTCCGCGGTGCTGACCGATATCTTGGGGCTGGAGGACCATCTCGGCGATATGGACTTCAAAGTGGCCGGGACCCGGAAAGGCATCACGGTGCTTCAGATGGATCTGAAGGTCCAGGGCGTCACACAAACCCTGATGGCCGAAGCGTTGGAGCGGGCGCGCCAGGCCCGGATGCACGTCCTGGACGAGATGGGGAAGACGTTGGCCGAACCCCGCGCCACCCTTTCTGTCTATGCCCCGCGCCTCCTCACCATGAAGATCCCGGTGGACAAGATCCGAGAGGTGATCGGGCCGGGGGGCAAGGTCATCCGCAGCATCATCGAGGAGACCGGCTGCAAGATCGACATTCAGGATGATGGCACGGTCGAAATCGCCTCGATGGACGAAGCGGCGGCGGAGAAGGCCATGGCCATCATCAATCGGATCGTCGAGGTGCCGGAGGTGGGGAAGCTCTACAAGGGCAAGGTGAAGCGGATCGTGGAGTTCGGCGCCTTCGTCGAGATTCTGCCCGGGACCGACGGACTCCTCCACATCTCCCAGATCGCTGAGCATCGCATTCAGCGGGTGCAGGATGTCCTCTCCGAGGGGGATGAGGTGACGGTCAAGGTGATCGAGATCGACCCGTCGGGGAAGATCCGGCTGAGTCGCAAGGAAGTCCTGCGGGCCCAGGGGGCTGAGGCGGGGGAGCATCGGGAAGAGGCAGGGCCACCTCGTCCCGCGGAATGGGGATCCCGCGGCCAGCGCGAGATGGCTCGGGACCGAGAGGGGAAGCGGTAGCGATGGCAGTGCCCGGTGTCTCTTACAGCAAGACGGTCCTCGATAACGGCCTCGTCATCCTGACGGAGAGGATGCCCGCGATGCGGTCCGTCTCCATCGGCGTGTGGATCCAGGTGGGCTCGCGAAATGAGGAGAGGGCGCAGGCGGGGATCTCCCATTTCATCGAGCACATGGCCTTCAAGGGCACAGGGAAGCGCAGTGCCGAGGAGATTGCGGCCGCCATCGATTCGGTCGGGGGGACGCTCGACGCCTTCACCAGCCGGGAGTACACCTGCTTCTCGTCAAAGATCTTGGGCGAGCACCTGCCGCTGGCGGTGGACCTCCTGGCAGACCTCCTGCTCAACGCTCGGCTCGACCCCGGCGACATCGAGAAGGAACGCGAGGTGATCCTCCAGGAGATCAAGATGGTGGAGGATGCCCCCGATGATCAGATTCACGATCTCTTCGCCCAGAC
>JAKEGQ010000007.1 GCA_022615475.1 Candidatus Methylomirabilota bacterium
CCGCGGATGCGGGCGGTGCTGGCACGGTACCGGGATCGGCTCTCTCGGCGTCTCTACACGGCTGAGGAGAGGGCTGAGGGCGAGGAGCGTCCTCTCCCGGAGCTCCACTTTGCCTCCCGGTTCGCCGCCAAGGAGGCGGTCCTGAAGGTGTTGGGGACCGGGTGGGGGGCGGGCGTCGCCTGGCGAGAGGTTGAGATTGTCGGACCCCGAGGGAGGCCGCCGGAGGTGAGATTGTCGGGCCGGGCGCGCCTCGTGGCGGAAGAGAAGGGAATCCGTCAGCTGCACCTTAGCCTGAGCCACGATGGGGACTACGCGGTCGCCTTTGTCATTGCCACCGACTGACCCGAAACGCGAGGAGGCTAGAACGCTAGAAGGCTTGCACGCTTGGAATATCCTCAGACATCTGCTTTCAAGCATCCCAGCTTCCTAGCATTCTAGCTGCTGACATGAAGGTTGTTACCGCCAAGGAGATGCAGGAGCTGGACCGCCGGGCCGAGGCGGAGTACGGCATCTCTTCCCTCATCTTGATGGAGAATGCCGGCGCCGGAGTCGTCCGCGCGATGGAGCAGCACTTCCCGCGACTCTACAGGTCCCGCGTGGTGGTGGTGTGCGGGAAGGGGAATAACGGCGGCGATGGATTGGTCGTGGCCCGGCACCTCGTGAACGGCGGGGCCAGCGTCCAGGTCCTCCTGCTGGCGAAGAAAGAGGAGGTGAAGGGGGATGCGACGGTCAATCTGCGGATCGCCGAGCGGTCGGGGATTCCCCTTGCCGAGGTCACCAGTGGCCGGGACCTCCAGAAGCACCGAGAGTCTCTCATCACTGCCGATCTGATTGTTGATGCGATCCTCGGGACCGGGCTCACCGGGCCGGCCCAAGGGATCGCCGCCGAGGCCATCCAGCTTCTCAACAGCCTCGGGCGACCCCTCGTGGCTTTAGATTTGCCCTCCGGCCTCGGCTCGGACGATGGTTGCATCCAGGAGCCATGCGTTCGAGCGCAGCTCACGCTGACCCTTGCCCTTCCGAAGCGGAGCCTGCTGCTCTTTCCGGCGGCTCGGTGTGCTGGAGAGGTCCAGGTAGTGGACATCGGAATCCCTCGGGTGCTCCTCACAGACTCCAAGCTGCCGGTGGATCTCACCGAGCCGGAAGAGATGCAAACGGCACTCCCGCCTCGGGACCCGGATTCCCACAAGGGGACCTACGGTCATGTCCTGGTCCTCGCCGGATCCCCCGGCAAGACCGGCGCGGCGGCGCTGTGCAGCCTTGCCGCGTTACGAACAGGTGCGGGACTGGTCACGTTGGCCGTGCCGGAAGGGCTCAACGACCTCATGGAGGTCAAGCTGACCGAAGTGATGACTGTCGGGCTTCCCGAAACCGAGGAGCGGACCGTCGCCTTCCAGGCCAGGGACGCGCTGCTCGGTCTTATGGAGGGGAAGCGGGTCCTCGCGCTGGGGCCGGGCCTCTCCACGCATCCAGAGACCGTTCGTCTCGTGGCTTCCCTGATTCAGGCTGCGAAGATCCCGCTGGTCATCGATGCTGATGGCATCACCGCCCTGGCTCGTCAGCCAGAGGTGCTCTCGAAGGCCTCGGTCCCCGTGGTCCTGACACCCCACCCGGGTGAATTGGGACGGATGCTGTGGGTTCCCAAGGAGGAGGTCGTAGAGAAACGGATCCCAATCGCCCAGAAGGTCACCTCGACCTACAATGTGACCCTCGTCCTGAAGGGGGCCCGGACCTTGATCGCCGAGGCGGGGGGCGCCGTCCACATCAATCCAACCGGCAATCCCGGGATGGCAACGGCGGGGGTGGGCGATGTGCTGACCGGCGTGATCGCCGGCCTCATCAGCCAGGGGTTGTCGCCGGCCACGGCCGCCGTGGTGGGGGTCTACCTTCACGGGCTGGCAGGGGATCTTGCCTGCCGTGAACTCGGCCCCGAGGCCATGATTGCCGGTGATCTGCTGGAAAAGCTTCCCGAGGCGATCCGCGCCCTCAAGGACGGGACCGTGCCTCGCCGCGCACCTTGTCCTTAGTCACCTATCCTGGAAAGCCGGCGTGTCCTCAACCTCTTTCTCTCCCTCACAAAAAGGACGGGAATTCAGACCGGAAGTTCTTGGCGGGGGAGAAGAACTGTCATGCCAGGGGACGATCAGTTAAAGAGGAGCAGGAAGCTGTGGAGCATCCACCTCATCAGCCCCCCTCGGGGGACGGCGCTCATGGCGACCAGGTCGGTGCGCGTGACCTCCCCATCTTGGGCGGTGATCACCGCTTCTCCAATCTTCTGCCCCTCGGAGATGGGTGCGATGACCTTCTCGGGAAGCTGGTAGGCGAGGGTCGGCTCGGGGGCCCCGTTCCTGACGGTGACGATACCAGGCCGTTTCGCCGAGATGGCGAGAAGATCTTCCGCCCCCTTCCAGACGGGAAGATTCTTCACCCGATCCCCTGGACGGAAGAAGACCACATTGTGAAAATTCTTGAACCCGTAGTTGAGGAGGCGGACCGCGATCTCGTGCCGGCTGCGTTCATTTCGCGCCCCGAGGACGACGACGATCAATCGTCGCTCCCCCTCCTTTCCGGTCAGCACGATGTGATAGCCGGCCTCTTCCAGCCAGCCGGTCTTGAGGCCGTCCACGCGGGGATCCTTCCCGAGGAGAAGATTCCGGTTCTGTTGTCTGATCTTGTTGTATTCGAAGGTCTTCATGGAGTGAAGCTCCAGCGCGGCCGGATGATCCTTGATGAGGTAAAGCGCCAGACGTGCCATGTCGCGGGCCGTGCTATACTGATTGTGGGCCGAAAGGCCGTGGGGGTTCTGGAATCGGGTATCGCCGAGGCCAAGTTCTGACGCCTTGGCGTTCATCCGAGTCACAAAGGCGGCCGGAAATCCTGCGAGGTGTTCTGCAAGGGCAATCGTGGCGTCATTTCCGGAGACGATGGCCACCCCCTGCAAGAGCTTTTCGACGCTGACCCGGTCTCCCGTCTTCAAGAAGACCTGGGACCCCCCCATCTTAGAGGCCTGCTGACTGACGGAGACCTCCTCATCCAGGCGAACGGTTCCCGCCCGGAGGGTGTCGTAGGCGAGGTAGACGGTCATGAGCTTGGTGAGGCTGGCAGGAGCAATGCGCATGGCACCGTTTTGGTCATAGAGAACCTGGCCGGAGTCGGCATCGAGCAGCACTGCAGCCTTCGCGTCGACCTGAAGGACGGGTGCCTGCGTCGCTGCGTGAGTCGAGCAGACAGAAAGGACCATCAGCAATACAGCAATGGGCCAGACTCTCCAGCGTTCCACCGTTACCTCCCTCAGAGTTACCCTTAGATCCGCCGGGCCGGGGGGAGTATAGCACAGTTTCCGATCGCCACGCCTCTTCGTCCTGAAGGCCTTCGCTCCCTCATGTCACACGAGGGGAAGAGCGCATGGAGCGTGTTGCGGCGGCCAAGCGGAATGGGAAAAAGGTTACCGTGATTTCCACCTCTCCGGCCGAGACGCAGCGACTGGGGATATGGGTGGGACGGCGCCTGAAGCCGGGGGACGTGATAAGCCTCACGGGAGATATGGGGGCAGGGAAGACCCTGTTCACGCGTGGCATCGCAGAGGGGTTGGGAGTTCTGCGGGGACAAGGGGTCCGGAGCCCAACGTTCACCCTGGTCCATGAGTATAAGGGAAGGCATCCGATCTATCACATCGATCTCTACCGCCTTCGGGGGAAGGAACTGGAGGAGCTCGGATGGGAAGAGTATCTTTGCGGGGAGGGTGTGACTGTGATCGAGGCGGCCGAGAAGATTGCGCAGCGTCTTCCGGAGGAGCGGCTCGACGTTCTTCTGGAGAGGGAGGGGGCACAGCGGCGGCGTCTTGTCCTGGTCGGATACGGCCGCCGGTTTCACCCCTTGGTCAAGGCCCTGGCAATGCGGGGGCGATGCTGAGCCTTTTCCGTTGCATGTGTCGGGCTTCCATGCTAGGTAGTTGAGCGCTTCAGTATGCCGCATGCCGTTCGGCCGGGCACACCCGTTGTGAGCATTGGGTTTGGAGGGAAGGAGATGGGGCGCAGAAGCCGGTACTGTCTCTGGGGTGCCGCATCGGCGGCAATGCTCGCCTGCCTTGCGGGTGGTCCCGTTCTGGTGCATGGCCAGAAGCCGTTGTGGCATGAGGGGAGCCTGGTCGATGAGCCGAGCTCGGACCTTGCGCGGCTCAATCGTTCCCTGACCCAGTTGGCGGCCTTGATCCAGCCTGCGGTGGTACAGATCGGGGTCGAGCGGGGAACCGAGGATCAGGTTCCGCCAGACCATCCTCCCCTTCCCGAGGAGCAGCCAGAACGTCCGCGAGTGGGCTCGGGATTCATCATCAGCGCGGACGGCTACATCTTGACCAACCATCACGTCATCGGTGAGGACCGAGAGGTGGAGGTTGAGCTCCACGATGGCCGGACGCTTCCCGCAAAGGTGGTCGGCAAGGATCGCCGGACCGACCTCGCTCTCCTGAAGGTGGATGGCGGGGGTTCGCTTGCGGTCCTCCCGTTAGGGGACTCGAATCGGGTGCAGATTGGCGAGCTGGTCATCGCGGCCGGCAATCCTTTCGGACTGGAGCATACCGTGACCGTCGGGGTGGTGAGCCGGAAGGGGCATGGGTTCGGACGGCTCGGCTTCTTCGACGACTTTATCCAGACCGACGCCTCCATCAGCCCAGGGAACAGTGGGGGCCCCCTCGTGAACATGCGGGGTGAGGTGGTCGGGATCAACACCGCTGTGATCCCCCGGCAGCGGATCGGCTTCGCCGTCCCGATCAACCTCGCCAAGTCGGTCCTGCCCCAGCTCCAGGCGCGGGGCCAGGTTTCGTGGGGCTTCCTGGGGGTCGGAATCCAGGAACTCAGCGCGCCGTTGACGCAGGCCTTAGGGATGTCCAAGAAGCAGGGGGCCTTGGTGACCAATATTCTCCCGGGTCTATCCGCCGAGAAGGCGGGGCTTCAGCGGGGGGATGTGATTCTTCAGTTCGACGGCACCGACGTTACGGATGTGCGGACCCTTCAGCAACGCGTGGCCCGCACTCCGGTGGGCACCAAGGCAAAGATCAAGCTTCTCCGTCAAGGTGAGGTTCAGACCGTGACCGCCCTGATAGGGGAGTTCGGCCCAGAGGAACGGGCAGCGCCGCGTCCCGAGCGGTCTCCGGAGCCGGCGCCGAAGGAGGTCATGGGTCTCACAGTCGAAGAGCTGACGCCCGAGACCGCCAAAAAGTTCCGGCTGAGCGTGGAACAGGGACTGGTGGTGACCGAGGTAAGCAAGGCGAGCTCCGCCGCACGGGCCGGCGTCCGCCCGGGTGATATTTTGGCGGAGGTCGATCAGAAGCCGGTCAAGACCATCCAGGAGGTGCAGCAGGCGGTACAGGGGTGGAAGCGACAGGTCCACCTCTTGCTGATCCAGCGCGGCACGAGCTTCTTTTACGTCGCGGTCGGGAAACAGGGCTAGACCGCAGCACGTGGAAGGTGGCGGACCGGAGAGACGACAGGCCCCTGCGCCAATGCGCAGGGGCCTGGTTGTTCTCGATCAGTCTAGCGGACGAATTTCTTGAAGCGGTCGTTGATGCGGCCCCAGTGCAGGTTGCCGAGGAAGTTATCGATGTACTTTGCCCGTCCGGGACCATCCTTGTGATAGTAGGCGTGCTCAAACACGTCGCACGCGACCAGCGGGACGCCACCCCAGATGGCTCCGTACTGGTGCTCGTCTACCTCGACGTTCAAGAGACGGCGAGACCAGAGGGCATCGTACACCAGGAGGGCCCAACCGCTCAACTTGGCTGAAATGCCGGTCGCCTTGAAGTCGGCCTTCCACGCGTCGAAAGAACCGAAGTCTCTTTCGATGGCCTTCAAGACGTCGGCGCCTTTCTTGGAGTCGCCGTCTCCCCCCATCACTTCCCAGTAGACATCGTGGAGGAGGGCCCCGGCATGATTCCAGGTAAAGCGGCGCTTGAGCTCTCCGATGATGCTGTA
>JAKEGQ010000084.1 GCA_022615475.1 Candidatus Methylomirabilota bacterium
AGGTCCCGGAGATGGCCCTCGTCCCGGAGGAGGCCCTGCTACCGCACGATGGCCGCTGACCCGGCCTGTAACGATCCCCCGTTGCTGTTGAGGAGCCCGAGGAACTCGGCCACCACGGCCGGATCGTACCATCCCTTCCTGGCTTCCTCCTGCAGGACCTGCGTTGCATCGGCACGCGAGAGGCTGGCCCGATAGGGACGGTCTACGACCAACGCATCGAACACGTCGACGATCTGCAGGATTCTGGCGGTAAGCGGGATGGACTCGCCCGCCAGACCGTCCGGATACCCGCTCCCATCCCAGCGCTCGTGGTGGTGGCGAATGATCGGAAGGACCAGCCGCAGCGATCGCAGGGGTTGACAGATCCGCTCGCCGACCACCGGATGGAGCCGCATGATCTTCGCCTCTTCCGGCGTCAGAGGACCGGGCTTCAGGAGGATCGCTTCGGGAACAGTGATCTTGCCGAGATCGTGTAGATATCCGGCCCGACGGAGGGCCCTGAGATGATCAGAAGGGAGTCCGAGCTGCTGCCCGAGTTGGACGGCGTAATCGGACAGCCGTTCACAGTGTCCATGGGTTGAGGGATCCTTCGCCTCAACAGCCAGGGCCAAACTGACCAAAACCGCCTCCACGTTTTCCAGCTCATCGGTGTACTGCTTGAGCTTCAGGAGGGAGCGGACCCGGGCATCCAGCTCGACCCGGTGGACCGGTTTCGTCAAGAAATCATCGGCGCCGGCCTCGATTCCCCGGACGCGGCTCTCCAGTTCCCCGGCGGTCGTCACGATGATGATCGGGATCAGCCGGGTCTCCTCGCGTTGTTTGAGTTGTCTACAGACCTCGAAGCCGTCCGGCGGCGGCATGTGTGTGTCGAGGAGGATCAGGTCAGGGGACGCCTGGCCCACCTGGGCCAGGGCCTCCCGACCATCCCTCGCCCGGATCACCTGGTAGTCGTGGACAGTGAGAAAGGCCTCCAGGAGGTCCAGATTCTCCTCCTGGTCATCCACCGCCAGGATGCGAGGCTGTCGTTCCTCGGACAGACCCCCCATTGGGTGCCCTCTCCCCTCATGAGAAATTGCAAGAGCCGTTCCACGCCGGGACACGTCCGGGGAGGCTTGCACACGGCAGCGGACAACTGCTACACTTGACTCCCCCGAGGTGGAGGCGGAATGGGTCTGGTGGCTCTCCCGGTCTTCAAAACCGGAGGGCCTGCCAAAAGCGGGCCGGTGGGTTCGATTCCCACACGCCTCCGCCAGCTTTCCTCATTCGCTTTGTAGCGCCAAAGGGTCGGTTTGACAAGGGGTTTCCCGCCCTCGGGCAAAGCCTCGCTCCCCCACGAGTGAAGTCCTGATCTTGCATGATGACCGAACCGTGCCTTGAAGGGGCTTGCTGGATTCGGGGCAGGTGGCAGCTTAGTGAGGTTCTTCGTTCATCATCGACTGGATATATCTGCCGATCATCTGGCGCATTGCATCAGACATGTCGAGAAACTCCAGTCCGGTGCGGTAAATCAGTTCCCGCTCGCCAGTGGGCAGTACCTGTGACCCGTGGACTACCGACCGAGCCACGCGGCACTTAAGCCGCAGTCGCTTCCCGAGAACATCAAGGTCTAGGGAGGAGAGCGTGCCCGGACGGACCACATGGGCATGCTCGATTAGCGAGCCCCCGATACTGATGTTCACGACCACGGCATCATAGATGGCCGTCACCCGGCCCTTGGCCTTTCCGCCCACGCGGAACCTGGCATACTGCCGCCGGGTCGCCGCCTGCTGGTCCCGGAGCGCGGCCTCTTCCTCCGGGGTAAGCAGCGTTTCAACCTCGGGCGGCGCCTCTGCCGCCTCCTGCACCTTGGTTTCGGGGGGCGCCTGGACGACAAACTGCGCAACGACCTCTTCAGGGGCCTCGGAGGAAGGTTGTGGAGGGACCTCTTCGGCCGACTCTGGAGGGAGTTGGACCTCGACCGCCTCGGCTGCTCCCGCAGAGATCTGGACCTCGACCCCTTCCGGCGCCTCGGCGACGAGTGGAACTTCAACCCGCGCCTCGGGCGCCTCGGTGTGTGGCTCTGCCTGGACCTCGTCCGCCTCGAGAACGGCCGATTGCGGCTCGCCCCCGTCTGACGCCACGGCGACGAGTACTTCGACCCCCGCCTCGGGTGCTTCGGTGGGTGGCTCCATCCCGACCCCGTCCGGCACGGGCTGGGCCGATTCCGCCTCGACCCCGGGTAGGGTCTCTGCGGACGCTGGCGGCTGCACCTCTTCGAGGGCGGACTCGCGTCTAAACCAGCCCTTAAAACGTCTCTTTCGTTTTGCCACCCGAGCTCCTTAGCCTATTCAGTGCTTCCAAGACGCCTCGAGAGGTGGGGCGCTGTCTAACCCTCGGTGGCCCCATAGGAGCGGATGAGCGCCCCCAGGGATTGCTCGGCCTCCCGGGACAGGTGACGAAACTGCAACCCGGTTTGATAGTACAGGATGCCCCCTCCTCCCTTGCGGCTCACGCGGCTGTGCACCACGCGGCACTGGACCGCCATGGGCTGACCGTCGATTTCGAGCTGGAGAAAGCAGGGGGTTCCAAGGGGGAGCATGCCCTGATGCTCGACGAGGGCTCCCTCCACGCTGAGATCGAGCACGTCGGCCTCCTGGAGGGTGGTAATCGCCGCAATGACCCCGGAAACGCGAAAGCGAGGAGGCTTCCGCTTCTGGAGGTCCGTGCGCAAAGCTCGTCTCCGGTGTCCTTTTGTGATGACCTTCACCGCTGACCCCCTACGCCTCAAATCAAGGTCCCGCCCGCTCGGAGTATCGACCATCCATGCAATTATGCTGCCACCTGCGCCACTGCCGGACTCCAGTCTCCCTCGTGAAAGGTAGGGACTTCGAGAAAAGCAATTGCAGACCAAGGATCTCTCAGATTCGGATGTGTGGGGTGACGGAGATGTGGACGCGATCGCCCCCTCGGGTCAGTTCCGCGTACCCCGCTGACCCTCGTCCATCTCGACGGCGATGTTGAGGAGCAGGGTCTCCAGGTCTGTCTGGATGGTCTTCGGAAGCCGTGACGCCTCTCCAGCGGCCACGGGAACGAAGGAGAAGGACCCACCCCGCTCGCGATGGGACGCCACCACGAGCGTGTTAAATGCCCCCTCTCCTGTCTTGCCCGCGAACTCGGCGTGCACGACCCGACCGGAGTCAAACAAGATCGCCCCCTTGCCGGCCTTTAAGGAGAGGACGAGCCGCCCGGTCTTCCTGCCGATGGAGACGGCCTGGGCCACCTCTGTCAAATCCATGACGGCCAAGGACCCCTGCAGCGTCCCGGCCGGTGCCTCCTTGGCGGAACTCGAGGGCGCGGCGCCGGGGAGATCGCCGAGACCGCGCAGCCGGATATGCGTGTCGATCCGGGTCACGACGGTCTCAACGGGCGAGTTGTCCGGAATGACCACGTCCGCCTCGGTCTGGAGCCCCGTCTGCGAGCCCCGATCGAGCATGAGGATGAACATGATATCTTGGGTCGCGGGATTGGCGCGAATCATTGAGCACAGCTCGGAGCCTTGCATGTCCTGAAACATGGGCCGGCTGATGATCAGGTGGGGGCGCCGGCGCCCCCACCTGAGCATACCCAGGGCGGACGCGCCAGTCGCAGCCACCGAGACTTCATACCCGGCGGCTTCCAGCGCCTTCTGAAGGCGGACGCTCTTATCCGCATCCGAGTCGACGAGCAGCACAATTGGCATATGAATCTCCCCTCCCTACGCTCTGAGGAGGGTAAGCCGCCTGGGCGGCAATGGGAGCGATTCCCCCTCGGCACGATGTGGGTCAAGGGTACCACATCCGGATGCTCTTCGGCTACCTTCTCTGCTCTCGAGAGGCCGCTCGAACCCCTCGGTCAACGTTCGGTGCATGGAGCGTGCCAGGGGCAATAGGGACCGCGAGGCCGGTGACGCCCATGCGACGCGGGTTTCCGGGACCGGATTATCTATATTATAAGCCTCCGGAGGTAGGCGCTCAGATAATCAACGGCGGTCACGATGACATAGATGGCCAGGAGGAGGGTGAGGAGCTGGTGTTCGAGGAAGAGGCTGATCGCGATGTGGATCCGTTGGCCGAGGCCACCGGCCCCGACGAGACCCAGCATCGCGGCGGCGCGGATGTTCACCTCCCACCGATAGAGGGCGTATGCGAGGAACTGCGGGAGCGCCTGGGGGAGGATCCCGTAGATCAGGATCTGGAAGCGGGTGGCCCCGGTTGCCTGCAGGGCCTCGATGGGGCGTCGGTCCACATTCTCCAACACCTCGCCAAAGAGCTTCCCCAGCACCCCGCCATTATGGACCCCCAAGGCTAATACGCCCGGGAACGGGCCGAGCCCCACCGCGAACACGAAGACCGTCGCCCACACGATGTCCGGGATCGTCCGAAGGAGGTTCAGGAGGCTCTTCGCCCCGAGGTACAGCGAAAGCCGAAGCCCGCGACGGACGCGACCGGCCGCTTCCCGTTCGAACAGGACTCCCGCATACATCAGGTTGGCGCTCGCAAAGAAGACCGCCCCGAAGGCCAGTAGCGTGGCCAGCAGGCTCCCCATGATGGAGATCGCCAACGTCTCGAGCGCCCCGAAGGCGGTGTCCAGGAGGAACTCGGGTCGCAGATCGGGGGGGAAGAGCTTCCCTGCGTAGGAAAGCATAGCCTGCGGCCCGTCGCGCAAGAGGAGGGGAAGGTCGACCTCGGCCCCCCGCGCGCTCCACCAGACGAGAGTCACCACAGCGGCCGCCATCGCCAAGGGAAACCAGCGGCGCGGCTGCCGGCCCACCACGGAGTGTGCATCCGCTATCGAGGACTGTACCCGAGGCATGGACCACCTATCTCGCAAAGACGCGTCGCCGGATGCGGGCGCTCAGCCAGTCAACCGCCCCGACCAGCCCGAACAGAATGCCTACCAGGGTGAACATCTGGTGAAAGTCGAACATTCGCATCGAGATCTCGATCTGTTGCCCGAGGCCGCCGGCCCCCACCAGGCCCATGACGGCCGAAGCCCGGATGGCACACTCCCATCGGTACAGGGTGTACGAGACAAAATTCGGATAGGCCTGTGGCAGAAAACCGTATGCGAAGATCTGCCAACGGCTGGCCCCCGTCGCCTGCAGCGCCTCGAGCGGTTGCGGGTCGACCGCCTCCAGGATTTCCGAGTAGACCTTTCCAATCATGCCGCCGTAGGCAACGCCAATGGCGAGCACCCCCGGGAATGGCCCGAGGCCGACCGCTCGGACGAACATGAAGGCCCACACGAACTCCGGGATGCTCCGGAACGCGCTGAGGAGGGCCCGAGAGGCGGCATAGGGGAGAAAGCGCACGACGCGGCGCGATGGTGCGGCACCGACCTCACGGGCGTGCAGGACACCACGATACGCCAGCGTCGCGGTCCCGAGCAGAGCCAGGGGGAATCCGATGGCCACCGCGATGGCCGTGCCAAGGATCGAGATCTGGATCGTCTCCAGCGTCGGCCTGATCAAGAACTGAAGGAACTGCGAGCTCAGATCGGGCGGGAAGGCCCCGGCGAAGAACCGCAGGAAATTCGCCCGCGCCCTGGCATCGAGGAGGACGCCGGGGTCCACCTGAGCCAGGCGGGCGCTCCCCAGAAACACGAGGAGGAGCCCGCCGAAGAACAGCCAGTGAAGCGCCCGCTTACTTTCGCGGAAAGAGGGGGCCGTAGCAGATAAGCGGTGAGTCATGGGGAGTGGGAATCCCGGCCTCTTCGGCCTCGGATCGGCTGATTCCGGCATATAGCCGGCCCAACATCTCTTCGGTAACATCCACAGGGGGTCGGTCGAACTCGATCTTGCCCCCGCGAAACCCGATGACCCGGGGGAAGTACGCTAGGGCCAATTCCACGCTGTGCAGGTTCATGAGCAGCGTCTTGCCGGAGCTCCGGCTGATCTCCACCAAGAGCCTCACGATGGCATGGGCGAGATTCGGGTCCACCGAGGCGACCGGCTCGTCGGCCAGAATGATCTCCGGCTCCTGAACCAGCACGCGGGCAATCGCTACCCGCTGCTGCTGACCGCCTGACAGCTCATCCGTCCTCGCGTACAGCTTCTCCGGTATGCCGACCTGCGTCAGGGCGGCGTGGGCGGCCTCGAGTTCCTGGGGGCGGAACAGAGACCAGACGGCTCGCCAGCCGGACCAGGCCCCGAGCCGCCCGGCGAGAACGTTGTGCACGACCGACAGCCGTGGGACGAGATTATGCTGCTGGTAGATCGTCCCGATCCGCCGTCGAGCGGCCCGGAGAGCCCGTCCGTGCAGTCGGCCCACATCAAGGTCTCCGAGCCAGAGCCTCCCCCCATCCGGACAGAGCGTCAGATTCAGGAGGCGGAAGAGCGTGGTCTTCCCCGCGCCCGATGGTCCGATGACCGCCACCTGCTCACCGGGGTCAACCTTCATCGATACGTCGTCCACGGCGACCAGGTCGCCATCGAAAACCTTGCGGAGATTCTCCAAGCGATACATCGCGTACGGTGCCCCTTCCGGACGTGCTGCAGGTGGTGATCTGTCTCTACAACGGTGCTATTTGAGGAGGCCAGCAGCCTGGGCCGCTTCCTCGATCCCCTTCCAGTCCTTGTCCCTCGCCCGAATGTAGCCCTTGGTTCGATGCAGGTCGAGGAGCTTGCGGTCCTCGGGATTCTCGTACTTCAGCTTGAGGAAAGCCGATGCGATCCGCTCCCTCAGTCCCTGGTCGAGCTCCCCGCGAGCGGTCCAGACGTAGTCGACGTAGGGGGGCGTGGTCCAGAAGACCTTCACCTTGTTCGTATCCACCTTCTTTTCCTGGACGAGCTTATCCCAAACGAGAAAGTTCAATGCGCCGGCGTCCACCCGTCCCCCTTCGACCCACAATGCAGTCGCATCATGGGCTCCGCTGAAGGCCGGCTTCTGCGCGAAATCGCGGTCCGGGTCGATCTTGTTTTGCAGGAGAAAGTACCGGGGCATGAGGTGGCCCGAGGTCGAAGAGACACTCCCAAAGGCAAAGGTCTTCCCCTTCAGGTCACTCAATTTGGTGATGCCGGTGTCCGGACGGGTGATGAAGACACTCTTAAACTCCGCATCCTCTTTCCGCATGACGAGCCGGGTCGCGGTCCCGCCGGTCCGCAGAACCGCCTGGACCGAAGTAAAGCCCCCGTACCAGACGAGGTCCAGCTTCTTACCGGCCAGGCCCTCTACGGTCGCCGCGTAATCGACCACCGGGACAAACTTGACCGGGATTCCCAACTCCTTTGTGAGGTAGCCAGCGAAGGGCTCATAAATCCGGAGAAGCTCCTGCGGATTTTCATCCGGGATAGCCGATACCCGCAAGACGGCGGGCGTCTCTGCCTGCGAGAAACCGATAAGGCCCATTCCGACAACGACCGCCACCAAGACAGCCCAGAGCCCCTTTCGCATCTCGTGTCCCTCCGAGAAATCACCCATTCTCTTGGCGGAACCTCGGAATCGAGGCTTCGCCATATTAATAGGTCTCGGAAATAAGTCAAATCGGTATTACGAATAGAAAGAGGCCGATTGATGTGGTTTTGGCTATAGCTGAGAGCTGAAGAGTTCGGTGACGATCCGGGATCAGATCTCCGGCGGGAATCAAAAGAGGCAAGGTTCAGGAACCCCCGGCGGCTTTTGAACTGACCGATTCGACGAGGAATTTGGCGAAGGCTTCACAGAGGGGAGATCGCGAGCGGTTTTTGTGATAGACGAGATAGAAATCGCGAGTCAGTCTGATGCCTTCGAGGGGGACAGTTCGAAGCGTGCCCCGGTCCAGGTCGTCTTGGATAGCCCTGAGTGAAATCACCGAAACTCCTGCGCCGCTCTTCAGCGCCTGGCGGACGGCCTCCGTGCTCCCCAGCTCTGCCACCACCGTCAGGGCACTGGAGTCGAGCCCTGCGGCGTGAAGCGCATCCTCGAAGACCTTTCTCGAGCCGGACCCCACTTCTCTCAAGATCATCGGCTGTTCGACAAGCTCTTTCAGGGCGACGACGGGCTTGCTCGCCCAGGCGTGCCTAGGCGGCAAGGCGAGCACCAGCTCATCCTCCAAGAGCTTCAGGTAGATCAGCTGACCATCGTCAAACTTCGCTCCCACCGCGCCGAGCTCGACCGCCCCCTCCAGGACCCCGCGGACGATCTCCCGCGAGTCGGCGATCCTGAGCGTGATGGAGATCTCCGGGTACCGAGCCTTGAAGGTAGCCAATAGCGTGGGCAGGAAGTATTCGCCGGGAATGTTACTCCCGCCAATCACGAGGTGCCCCTTTAAGGAGCCCTTGTACTCTTCCAGGGCTTGGATGGCCTGGTTCCTCAGGGCGAGGATCTGCTTGGCGTAGCCGTACAGGAGCTCCCCCACCTTCGTCGGGAGCACCTCACGGCCCAGCCGGTCCAAGAGCTTCACCCCGACGAACTCTTCGAGCACCTTGATATGGCCGCTTACCGTCGGCTGGGTGAGATACACTGCCTCGGCGGCCCGCGAAAAGCTCTTGAGTTCCACGATCTTGCAGAAGACCTCCAGCGCGCGAATATCCATGGGACCCCCTCGGGGTGGCCCGCCCTCCAGTGCTGGTTAGGCGCCACCTCCATCCCCGGCACCCAGCAGGTCGCGATAGAACTCCTCGTAGGCGTCGATCTCCCGCTCGCGCGGGAACTCCCTTTCGATCTTTGCCTGCCCCTGCTTCCCCAGGTGTCGCCGCAGATCGGGATCGAGGACCAGACGTTCGGCTTGGCGTTCAAAGTCCTCCTCCGAGGCAAAGAGGAGACCATCCACCTCATCCACGATGATCGATCGGTTCCCCTCGATATCCGAGGCGAGGACCGCCACCCCCCGACTCATGGCTTCGAGGAGGGAATTAGACATCCCCCCTTCCGAAAGGGAGGAGTTCACCACCACGTCCACCACCCGGAGCATGCTGCAGATCTCTTCGTGGGGAACGGCGCCGAGATAGCGGGCCCATCCGTTGTCCGCAAGGAGGCTGAGCAGCCGCCTTCCCTCCTCTTCCTCCACGATGGGACCTGCGTAGACGGCGCGAACGCCTCGGTGTCGGGCCTGAAGCCGGGAGAGTGGCGGAACGCAAAACAGAAGATTCTTCACGCTCCGGATTCCCGCCGGGAAGAAGAAGATCACATGCTGGGAGTCAAGCCCCCACCGCGCCCGATAATTGTCGGTTTTCTCGCCGCACGCGACCGTTTGCCGAATGACCCGGATCTTTCCATCCAGGTCTGGGACCTCTCGCAGCAGTTTGTTTCGGATGCTCTCATGAAAGACGATAAGGCCCTGTGCTCGCACCAGGACATCCACGACCCTTTCGCGGCGCTCCGGATGAAACAGATCGATGTTGACATCGGTGCCGGTAATGGTCACCAGGGGTGGTACGCCATCCGCCTTCGCCTCCGTCACGGCGAGTTCTCCAGTCATGAAGGCATGAAACCCATGCATCAGGTCGGGATCAAAGACTCGAATGGCCGAGGGAATGTCCCGGGGATTTTCAAACGCGTCGAGCGAGAAGACTTCGACCTGATGCCCGCGTTTGCGGAGACCCGCCGCGATCCGTCCTACGGTAACCGCATTGCCGCGGACGGACGGGTAATAGTACGGCGTGATCAACGCGATTCGCATTTGTTTTCATTCCTCGGGGTGGACCTTCCCACCGGCGAGCTTCTCCCGGAGCAGATCATTGATGAGTTGCGGATTGGCCTTCCCCTTGGTCACGCGCATTACCGCCCCGACCAATGCCGTGAGGGCCTTTTCCTTTCCCCCCCTGAAGTCAGACACGGGGCCGGGATTCTCGGCCAGCACCTGATCGACGACCCGCCCAAGCTCTTCCCGGTCCGTGATCTGGATCAGTCCCTTCTCCCGGATGATGGCTTCAGGGCTCTTCCCCGTCTGGTACATCTCCTCGAAAACCACCTTGGCAATCTTGCCGCTAATCACCGCGTCCTGGATGAGCTTCAGCAGGGCGGCCAATTGGGCGGGAGTCACAGGGCTTTCGGTGATCTCCTTTCCCTCGCGATTGAGGTGTCCCAAGAGCTCGGACATGATCCAGTTGCTCACCAGCTTGACGTCCCGGTGGAGGTGAGTACATTCCTCAAAAAAGTCGGCCAGTGCCTTGCTGGCGGTGAGCACCGCCGCATCATACTCGGGGAGCCCGTAGACCTGAACAAAGCGCTGCCGCCGATCGGCGGGAAGCTCCGGCAGGCTCGCCGCGATCTCCTCAACCCACGCCGGAGATATCTCGAGCGGGACCAGATCCGGCTCTGGGAAGTAGCGGTAATCATGAGCCTCTTCTTTCCCCCGCATGGGGAGCGTGATCCCCTGTTCGGCGTCCCAGAGGTGAGTCTCCTGGACGATCGGTTGACCCGATTTCAGAAGCCTGATCTGTCGTCCGATCTCATACTCCAGGGCCCGCTGGACATTCTTGAACGAATTCATATTCTTGACCTCGGTCTTCACCCCGAGGTCCATGTTGCCCGCCGGACGAACCGAAACATTGGCGTCGCAGCGAAGATTGCCCTCCTCCATGTTCCCCTGGGAGACTCCCAGATATTGGAGGATGGTCCGAAACTCCTTCAAGAATTCCGCCGCCGCCTCCGGCGTACGCAGGTCCGGTTCCGTCACCATCTCGATCAACGGGACGCCACACCGATTGAAATCAACCAGGCTGTACTCCGCCCGATCCATGGTCCC
>JAKEGQ010000085.1 GCA_022615475.1 Candidatus Methylomirabilota bacterium
CGTAGGGGATCAGCTCCGGAAAGGGGCGGCGCTCAACGCCATCCAGATCGCTGAGCTGGTCCTGGGGGTGAAGAGGTAGGTCCTCGGCTCGTCCTTCGATTTTACTCAGGACGAGTGCTGAGTGAGCAATATCTCTGATGGGGTTCACAAAAATACGTAACGGTATTTGCGAATCAAAGCACTAGTGCAGAATCTCAAGTTGACCCTGGAATATGACGGAACCGCGTATCACGGCTGGCAGGTCCAACCGGGGCTGCCGACGATTCAGGGGGCCCTCGAGGAGACCGTGAAGCGCATTTCAGGCGAGGAGGTCCGGGTCATCGGCGCCGGGCGGACCGACGCAGGGGTCCACGCCCTGGGCCAGGTGGCCAACTTCCGGACGAGCAAGGGTCTCGCCCTCGACACATGGCGGCGCGCGCTCAATGGCCTGCTCCCGTCCGACATCGTGGTGCGCGGCGTCGAACCCGTACCTGACGAATTTGAGGCGCGTCGATCGGCCACACACAAGACCTACCGGTACTCCATCTGGAACGCCCCATTTCCGTCTGCCATCGAGCGACACGTACTTCTCCACATCCCCGATCCTTTGGACGTCGCCTCCATGGTCGAGGGGGCGACGTTCCTTGTCGGTGAGCATGATTTTTCCGCCTTTCGGGCGGCCGACGACAGCCCGCCTCGCCCCGTGCGCCGCGTGGTCGAGGCGCGCTTCGCCCAGGAGGCGAATCGCCTCCACTTCATCATTACGGGAAACGGCTTCCTGAAGCACATGATCCGGATCATCGTGGGGACGTTGCTGGACGTCGGTAGAGGCAAGCTCAACCCTAAAGACTTGGAGCGAATCTTGCAATCCAAGGACCGCCAGAGGGCCGGGCGGACGGCGCCCCCTCATGGCTTGTGCCTCATGGAGGTAATGTACTAGATGGCCATCACAGGAAATCCTCTCGCCATAGCACGGGAAATCGGAGACGGCTTTCACTCGCTGACCACGGCATCCCTGAAGAGGTACACGCCCGCCGACCTGAAGACCATCAACACCAGCCTCCAACAGGTCCTCCGAGACGCCCGGGGAGAGACCCCTCCGCCAGGCGACGCCGAGGCGATCCGAAAGAAAAGCCTCCGTCTCCAGCGCCTGAATCACGCCATCCTGACGCTCGCCAACTACTGCCGCCAGCAGCACATTCCCATCTGAGGATTTTGCACAGTCCGTGCCGCCTCAACGAGGCGGGGTCCGATCCGCGCTCTCCGAGCGGCTCGCGGGAGTGGGCGACGATCGGTGCCAGGAGTTGCGCCGGTGGAGCGCGTGTGCTATTTATAGGCGGGACCATCGCGGGAGAAAGAATCGGCATGGCCAGATCGTACGATTTCAAGGGCGTCGAGGCCGGGTGGCAGCGGGTCTGGGAAGAACGGAAGGCCTTCCGGGTGACGGAGGATGCCTCACAGCCGAAATACTACTGCCTCGTGATGTATCCCTATCCCTCAGGGAAGATCCACATGGGGCACGTCCGCAACTATGCGATCGGAGATGTGGTGGCGCGGTACTTCCGGATGCGCGGCCACAACGTGCTCCACCCGATGGGATGGGATTCCTTCGGCCTGCCTGCAGAGAATGCGGCCATCGAACACGGGGTGCATCCCGCCGCCTGGACGGTCGAGAACATCACCTACATGCGGACCCAACTCAAGCGGATGGGTCTCTCCTACGACTGGGATCGTGAGATCACGTGTAGCGATCCCGAATACTACCGGTGGAATCAATGGCTCTTCCTCAGGATGTATGAGAAAGGACTTGCGTACAAGAAGCCGGCCCTCGTCAACTGGTGTGAGGTCTGCCAGACGGTCCTCGCCAACGAACAGGTAGAAGGGGGGCGGTGTTGGCGCGACGACTCGGTGGTCATCCAGAAGGAGCTGGATCAGTGGTTCTTGAAGATTACCGCCTACGCCGATGAGCTCCTCACGGGGCTGGATCGATTGCCCGGCTGGCCCGAGCGGGTCAAGACGATGCAGCGGAACTGGATCGGGAAGAGCGTCGGCGCCGAAGTGGACTTCCCGATGGCGGATGGCGGCCCTCCCATCACCATCTTCACGACCCGGCAGGATACCCTCTACGGGGCCACCTTCATGGTGCTGGCACCAGAGCATGCGCTGGCCCACAGGCTGGCCCGCGGCAGGCCGGAGGTCGAAGGCTTCATCGAGCGGATGCGAACGGAAGACCGCCTGGTCCGGACCGCGGCCGAGACTGAAAAGGAGGGAGTCTTCACCGGCGCCTTCGCGATCAATCCCTTGACCCAGGAGAAGATCCCCATCTGGCTCGCCAATTTCGTCCTGCTGGAATATGGGACAGGCGCCATCATGTCGGTACCCTCGCACGACCAGCGGGATTTCGATTTCGCCAGGAAATACCACCTCCCGATCCGGCTGGTCATTGATCCCGAAGAAGGCACCCTCGTCGCCGCCGACCTGGAGAAGGCGTATGAAGGCGAAGGGGTCATGGTGAATTCGGGGCCTTTCAGCGGGTTGCCGAGTGGGGAAGGGCGGGAGGCGATCACTCGATATCTGGAAGAACGGAGGATCGGCAAGGGGGCGGTGAACTACCGGTTGAGAGACTGGGGGGTTTCCCGACAGCGGTACTGGGGGACCCCCATCCCTATCATCTACTGTGACCGGTGCGGCACGGTCCCAGTTCCCGAGCGCGACCTGCCGGTCCTGCTTCCCCGGGACGTGGAGATCACCATGAAGGGCGGGTCCCCGCTGGCCCGGGTCGAACACTTTGTCAACGTGAGCTGTCCGGCGTGTCACGGGCCGGCCCGTCGAGAGACCGATACGATGGATACCTTTGTCGACTCCTCCTGGTACTTCCTCCGCTTCTGCAGCCCCAAGGAGGAGAATCGCGCCCTCGATCCCGCCAAGGTGATGTACTGGATGCCGGTGGATCAGTATATCGGGGGGATCGAGCACGCGGTCCTCCACCTGCTCTACGCACGATTCTTTACCCGCGTGATGCGGGACCTGGGGTTGGTCTCTATTGATGAGCCGTTCGTGAATCTCCTCACGCAGGGTATGGTCTGCAAGGAAACCTACCGGTGCCCCACCCATGGCTACCGGCTCCCCGACGAGGTGGATGCCAAGGGGCGGTGTACCGCCTGTGGCCAGCCGGTGGAGATCGGGCGGATCGAGAAGATGTCCAAATCAAAGAAGAACGTCGTGGATCCGGACGACCTGATGAATCGCTATGGGGCGGATACCGCCCGCCTCTTCTCCCTCTTCGCCGCGCCGCCGGAGAAGGACCTGGAATGGTCCGACCAAGGGGTCGAGGGGGCCTTCCGGTTCCTCAACCGGGTATACCGGCTGGTGGAGGGATGGGCGGAGGAGCTCTGCCGTCCGGTGAAACCCGTCTCGTTCGCCGCCCTCACGGTGGGCCGGGCGCTGTATCAAAAGGCCCACTTCACCATCAAGAAGGTGACCGAGGATCTTGACCGGGATTTTCACTTCAACACGGCCATCGCCGCCCTCATGGAGCTCGTAAACAGCCTGGGGCAATTTGATCTCGGCAGCGCGCCAGAAGAACGGGAAGAAAAAAGAACGGTGGCGCGCTTTGCGGTGGAGACCCTGCTCGTCCTCCTCGCTCCCTTTGCCCCCCACCTGGCGGAAGAGCTGTGGCAGCGCCTCGGCCATTCCCGGAGCATCGCCGAGGCACGGTGGCCTGTGCATAGCACCGAGGTGATTCAGCAAGAGGAAATCCTGGTGGTGGTCCAGGTCAACGGAAAGCTCAGAAGCCGGCTCGTGCTTCCCGCCGATGCTGAAGAGGAAGCACTTCGGGCGGCGGCGCTCAAGGACAGCCGGGTCCAGGCGTGGCTCGAGGGAAGACAGGTGGTCCGGGTCGTGGTGGTTCCCAAGAAGCTGGTCAACATCGTGACCGATGAACGCTAGCATGCTAGCAAGGGAGTACGCTAGAATGCGAGGATGCTCAGAGTCCGGGATCTTCAAGTCCGTAGGTCAAAAGTGGGGACCTCGTGGTTGATCGAGCTTACAAGCCTCCTAGCCTTCTAGCCTCCCGGCTTTCCAGCCTTCCAGCGGCCATTCTCGTCATCGGCCTGGTCGGAGCGGGGTGTGGCTATCACGGCCAGGCGAACCTGCCGAACGACCTGCAACGGATCCATCTGACCGTCACCAACAAGGGGGCCTCTCGGCCCGGCCTCGAGGCCGCCACCACCCAAGCCCTGACCCAGCGCATCCTCAGCGCCGGGGGCCGAGTCGTCGCGGAAGAGACGCAGGCGGATGCGATGATGCAAGCCGCGATTGTCGCCCTTGAGAACAATCCGGTGGCATTCGATCGGCAGGATATTGCCCAACGGTTCCGGTTGGCGGTTGTCCTGAATGTGCAGGTGATCCAGCGGAAGGACAAGGTTGAGCTGGCGAATGAGCAGGTCCGGGGAGAGGCATACTACTCTACCCCCCCCGGGATTACGGGGACCGAAGTGGCGCAGAATGATGCGATCCGTCGGGCCCTTCGTGATCTTGCCGATAAGGTCGTCACCAGGGTGGTGGACCCCTTCTGAGGGACGACGCTGTTTGAGCCGGTTCTCCAAGCGGTAATCCGAGGCCAGGCGGCTCCGGTGTATCTTCTCCTGGGTGAGGAGGTCCTCCTCCGCGAAGCGTTCCTCTCCCGGCTGCTCCGCACCCTCTTGCCTCCCGGGATGGAGACCCTCAATCTGGACATCCTTGCAGGGAGCGAGACAGCCCCAGCGGATCTCGCCGTCCGTTGCCGGACGATTCCCGCCTTTGCACCGCGGCGGGTCGTATTGCTGAAAGAGGTAGACCGACTCCGCAGCGAGGTCTGGGAGGCCATGCTGGGCTACCTTGACGCTCCATCCCCGACCACGTGTCTCATCTGTATCGCTGACAAGTTGGACTACGGGCACCGCGGACTCAAGCGCATCGAGGAAGTGGGGAAGGTCCTCCGGTTCGCCTTGCCCAAGGACGAGGGAGGGCGTGAGCGACAGTGTCAGCAGTGGATGCGAGAGCGAGCACGACACCAGGGGAAATCCCTGACCCCCGAGGCGGAACGGCTCCTCTTGACGCTCCAGGGTCCGGATCTCTTGCGTTTGAGCCAGGAGGTCGACAAACTCTGTCTCTTCGTCGGGGACCGACAGCAGATCGACCCCGAGGCGGTGGAGAGCCTAGTCGGCCAGGGGAGGGTACGGGGGATTTTCGAGCTGACGGCGGCGGTGGGCCGCCGGGACCTCGACGGAGCCGTGTCCTGTCTCCGACACCTCTTGGAAAGGGGAGAGGAGCCCCTGGGGATGCTGGGGATGCTGGCACGTCAACTTCGGCTCCTCGTGCGGGCCAAGGAACTGCTCGCGCAGCCTTCCCCTCCCGCCGAGATCAGCCGGTTGCTCGGAGTCCCACGCCCCTTTGTTTCAGAGATCCTGGAGGCGGCACGCCTCTCGTCCCTGCCCCGACTGGAGCAAGGGCTCGCCCGCCTGCTCGACTTGGACCGAAGGTTGAAATCGTCGGGAGGGGGCCAACCCCTGTATCTGGAGCTGGCCGTTATCGATCTCTGCTCATGAAGGTCGGGTTACCGGGCACTCCCGGAGCCCTGCACCTGATGGGCGAGGCGGGACTTGTAGCGGGCCGCCGCTCGGGAATGGATGATCCCCTTGGAGGCGGTCTTGTCGATAATCGCCACCGCGGCCTGAAAGGCAGCCACCGCCGCCTCCCGGTTTCCCGTCTCTATCGCGTGACGGACCCTCTTGATGGTCGTTCGGAGTCGGCTTCTCGCCCTGCGGTTACGCAGAGTTCGCACCCGCGCCTGGCGCAGCTGCTTCGTTGCCGATCTGGTGTTGGGCATCGATTCATCCTCCACGAGAACGCGGCAACGGATTGTATAGGGGAATTCCATCTCGATGTCAAGCCTTTTTGACCCCAAGGTACCGACACACGAGCTGACAGCGGCTGCCTCTGTGGTGAGCGGCGGAACCTTCGTCAGCCGGGTCCTGGGATACGTCCGGGATATGTTCATCGCTCATCGGTTCGGCGGGGGACTCCATGCCGACGCATTCTTTGTGGCGTTCCGGATCCCGAATATGGCTCGAGAACTCCTCGGGGAGGGAGCACTCTCCGCCGGCTTTATCCCGGTCTTTACCGAGACCCTCACCAAAGAGGGACGGCCGTCGGCCTTTCGGATGGCAGGCCGCGCCTTTTGGGCGATGGCCGTGATCTTGTTCGTGGTGTGCGCCATCGGCGCCTGGAGCGCACCGGGCCTGGTCCGCCTGATCGCGCCCGGGTTCGTCGCCGAACCGGAGAAGCTCGACCTCACCATCGTACTCACCCGCATGATGTTTCCTTATCTGTTCTTCATCGGGCTGACTGCGCTCATGATGGGGGTCTTGAACTCTCTTGGTCACTTTGCCGCTCCCGCCCTCTCTCCCGCCCTGCTCAATATCGCCATGATCCTGTGTCTCATCGTGCTGGCCCCGCGCCTTGAAGAGCCCGTCTATGCCTTGGCGTACGGGGTCCTGGGAGGAGGGGTGCTCCAGCTCCTCTCCCAGCTTCCCCCCGCCGGGCGCCGAGGGGTGACCCTCACCCCAACGGGACCGTGGCGGGATCCTGCCCTAGCGCGGATCGGACGGTTGATGACCCCCGGCATCGCCGGGCTCGCCGTCACCCAACTTAACGTGTTCATCACCACCCTCCTGGCCTCCTTCTTGGTCGAGGGGTCGATTTCGTACCTCTACTACGCGTTCCGGCTCGTCCATCTCCCCATTGGTCTCATCGGGGTGGCGGGTGCGACGGCCGTCTTTCCGGCAATGGCCACCGCGGCTCAGCACTCCCCCGCAGATCTCAAGAAGACGTTGGTCTTCGCCCTCCGCCTCACCCTCTTCCTGACCATTCCTGCCCTGCTGGGCCTGGCGATCTTTCGGCAACCCATCATCCAGCTCCTCTTTGAGCGGGGCGCGTTTACCCCGGTCATGACGGCCGCCACGGCCCAAGTCCTGTTGGGATACAGTCTTGGGCTGTGCTTTTTCATCGCCAATCGGGTGCTGGTTCCCGCTTTTTATGCCTTCCAGGACACGACGACCCCTGTCAAGGCGGGCGCCATCGCCGTCGCGAGCAACATCCTCTTCAGCCTCGTGCTGATGGGCCCGCTGGAGGCAGCGGGACTTGCTGTCGCAACTTCTCTCGCGTCCGTGGTGAACTTCACCCTCTTGATCGTTTTGCTGAGAAGACACGCGGGGCCCCTCCCCAGGCAAGAGCTGGTCAGATCCCTCCAAAAAACCGGTCTCGCCGGCCTGGGCATGGCCGGGACGTGCGTTGTTCTTGAAATGGTGTGGCCATCGGGCGGGGGCGGGTTCCTCCCCCAGCTTGGCCACCTGGTGGGGGGGCTTGGCCTGGGAACGGCAGTTTTTTTCGGGGTGGCGACCTTTTTGGGCTGTGAGGAGGTTCAGGTGCTTCGGGGGCTCTTTCGAAGGCGATCAACCTAGAACAGATTTTTATTGACAGGCAACCGGGGGGAAAAGTATGTTATTCTTCACTTTTCGGGGCATTCTTTCACCTTAAGCCTCAGCATTGTCTGACGGCGAGCAGGGTATCGTAGTCTTCAAGAAACTGTCACCGAGGGGAGAGCGATGAGCATCTCAGCAGGGAGTCCTGGCCTCGAGAAAAATGTCGGGAATTTCGCTTTGATCGACACCTTGCGCCAGTGGGGCATCCGTCATTACAGCGGGGTGAATGGCGGGGGGGTCATCCATGTCACGAAATACTTGGAGCCCCTGACCCGTCCGTCACAAATTACGGATGGTATTCCCCGCTTCCTGACGATGGGGGAGTACGTATCGGGCTTTATGCCGCTCGGCTATTACCTCGCTTCAGGCCGCGTCGCGGGCTCGATCACCACGACGGGTGCGGCGACCAAGCTCGGGTCGAGCGGGATCACCGAGGCCAAGTTGCACAACATTCCGGCGGTCTTCATCATCGCCCTGAACTCCACGGGTTCGATCGGCAAGGCTCCTCTCCAGGACGTCTCGCATTACGGCATGAATGTCGTCCCCCAGCTCCAAGCCGAACTGGGGGAGGGGTGCATCGTTCTCGATAACATCAATCGGCTCGAACGAGACCTCGCGAAGGCACAACGTATTCTTCATGATTCGCAACCGGTCGCCTTTCCCTTCTACCCGGATATTCTCTCGCGAGAGATCGAGGTGAATGTTCCCAAGACGGAAAAGCCACGCACCCTCAACCAGAAGGATGTGGCGGCCTTCCTCGAACAGTTCCCTGCCATGGCCAAGGGGCGCCGGGTAATCATCTACGTCGGGGAGGAGGCAGCCTTTTACCCCAACATCGAACGGCTCACCACGGAACTGTCGGAGCTGCTCCAAGCCCCCACGATTTGGTCCATCAACGGCGCCAATGCGGTCTCCCCCAAGAATGCGTACAGCTACGGTTATGTCCTCTTCGGGGGTAACGACAAGGCGATGCAGCTGTGGCGGAGCATGACTCCCGAGGATATTGTCATTACCCTCGGGTTCTGTCCGGGCGAGTATTCGATCAACCTGGAAAGCTTCCCCGCGAAGTGCACCTGGCACTTCGGCGCGTACATGTACGGCTACGGCCAGGTGAACGGCGACTTTCGCCACCGCTGCAAAGGGGACTACAGGCAAATCCGCGGCGATATCGATCTTGCGCTGGAAGCGATCATTCCTCGGCTGAAGGCGATGGGCGTCGGGAAGGACAGGCCGAAGGTCGAGCAGCCGGATAATCTGAACTCCCGAGAGGTCTGGCGGGACGTCCGGAAGGACTGCGTCGACTTCTTCTCCTTCTACGAGGAGCTACCCAAGTACTGGCAACCGCACAGCATTGGCTTTGACGACGTCTGTGTCTCCTATAAGGATCGGCAGTACGTGACGCAGCGGCCCCACCCGAATATCAAATTCTGGACCGCGCACCACGGCTCCGCCATGGGCGGCGCGTTCGGCCTCGGGGTTGGCGCCAAGCTGGCCGATCCGAGCCTTCACACCTTTATGTTCTGCGGTGATGGATGCTGGCGCCTCTTTGGCGGGTGCCTGGCCGACGCGGCGAATCTCGACCTGCGCCTCTTCATCATCAACAATGGGACCTACGGGATCGTCGATAAGGGGCTGGAGGTCATCATCCCGACCGTCGAGAAACCCCGCTACCACTCAAAGCTGCCGAGCATCGACTTTGTGGCGGCGGCCAAGGCCCACGGCTGGGACGGCTTCTACCTCAAGCCCGACCTCAGCAACCTGAAAGAGATCATGGATGCCTGCCACACGGCGGCGGGCAGGTCGATCCTGGTTGATGTCCCTGTGGACACCGAGCAGGTCGTCGGCTTGAACGCCCGGCTGCTGAACCTCACCACACAGGCGTATCTGTAGCCTCCGGGGGGGCGCGCAGCACATGACGGGAACACGGAGGCCCCTCCTGGGTCTCGGCGGCGCGTTGTGCCCAGAGGAGTTGGGGCGAGGGGCGGATTGGTGCGAGGACAAGACTTTTGAAGATCACCGGCGCTGAAATCCTGATGAAATCCCTCGTTGAGGAGGGGGTCGCGACGATCTTCGGGCGTCCCGGGGGGATGATCCTCACCCGGACCGACCCCTCCAGCAACCACCCCATGAAGCACGTCCTCTGCCGGCACGAGCAGGTGGCCACCCATGCCGCCGAGGGCTATTACAAGACCACGGGGAAGACGGGGACAGTCATGGTCAGCGCGGGCTCCGGTGTCACGAATTGTGTGACCGCGCTGACCGATGCCCTTGTGGATTCCATGGCCATTGTGGTCCTGACAGGGCAGCTTCCCGGCGTCATGGGGTGGGATGCCGCGCAGGAGGCCGATGCGATGGGAACCGCCCGGGGGTGCACAAAGCATAGCTTCACGGGGTTCACGACCGAGGAGATCCCGCGGATCATCAAGGAGGCGTATTTCATTGCGCGCTCTGGTCGCCCGGGCCCGGTGCTCGTCGATCTGCCCCAGGCCGTCATGACGGACTGTGTCGCGTATAAGGGCCACCCGAAATCGGTTGCGATCCGAGGGTACAGCCCCCAGGTGGCTGGACACCCGGGCCAGATCAAGAGGGCGGCTGACCTCATTGCCCATGCCAGGCGTCCGGTCATCTACGGGGGTGGAGGCATCATCCACGCGGACGCGTCGGAGGAGCTGCGCGAGCTCGTCGAGATCACCCAAATCCCCACCACCCTCACGCTCATGGGGCTTGGGGCCCTTCCCACCAGCCACCCGCTCTGGCTCGGCATGCTCGGGATGCACGGACTCTACTGGGCCAACCGGTGCTTGATTGACGCCGACCTGATCGTTGCCATCGGGTCCCGCTTCGATGACCGGGTCACGGGGAAGGCGTGCGAGTTCGGCACGCACTGCAAGATCATCCATGTGGACATCGACCCGACATCGATTCAGAAGCACGTCAAGGTCGATGTCCCTATCGTCGGCGATGTGCGGTGGGTCCTCCGCGAACTCAACAAGGAACTCCATAAGGTGGAGCGAGATTGGGCGAAGGACTTCGAGGAATGGTACGGACAGATCGAGGCCTGGAAGAAGCAACACCCCCTTCGGTATGAGCAGCGGCAAGGGGTGATCAAACCCCAGTACGCCATCGATATGATCCTTCGCCTGAGTGAGGAGTACGACCCGATCATTGCCACCGGCGTAGGCCAGCCCCAGATATGGGCGGCCCAGTTTTACCGGGGCCGCAAGCCGCGCCGCTGGGTCACCTCAGGAGGCCTGGGGACGATGGGATACGGCTTCCCCGCAGCCCTGGGGGCCCAGGCGGCCTTCCCCGACAGTCTGGTCTTGAATATCGATGGCGATGGGAGCGTCCAAGTCACCCTCTCGGACCTCTCGACCCTCGTTGACTACAAGCTTCCGGTCAAGACCTTTGTCATCAATAACAAATGTCTGGGGATGGTGGGGCAGTTGCCGACAGGCCCGATGCACCAGCCCGACTTTGTGAAACTCGCGGAGGCCTACGGCGTCGTGGGGATCCGGATTGAGCGGCCGGAGGAGGTAAAGGCGGGGATCGAGAAGGCGATTAGCACTCCGGGGCCTGTCGTGGTCGATGTGGTGGTGGAGCGGGAGGAGAATTGCCTGCCGACGATCCCGGCGGGGGCCGCCATCACCGACATCGACAGGGCTCCGCCTCCAATCCCTGACAAGTCATCTCAGGCATGGCACTGAGGAGGGCATGAGAGGGCAGATCCCACCCCGGCGACACATCCTGACTCTCCTGGTGGAGAACCAGGTGGGCGTGTTGGCACGGATCGCCGGCTTGATCGCCGCCAGGGGGTATAACATCGATAGTGTCTCCGTCGGGGAGACGATGGATGCCTCGGTTTCCCGGGTCACCCTCGTGGTCCACGGGGATGACTGGGTAATGGAGCAGGTGGTCAAGCAGCTCAATCGGTTGATCGAAGTCATCAAGGTCGTCGATCTCACGGAGGAGGAGTTTATCGAGCGGGAAATGATCCTCGTCCGGGTGAACGCCGATCCGGCCAACCGGGCCGAGATCCTTCGGATCGCCGACATCTTCAGGGCCAAAGTCGTCGATCTCACCCAGCGAACCTACGCCCTGGAGGCGACTGGAGACGATGACAAGATTCAGGCCTTACTCGATCTCCTGCGACCCTTCGGGATCAAAGAGCTGGTGCGAACCGGCCTGATCGCCATCAGCAGGGCGGGGAAGACTCCGTCCACCAAGCCGGAGCGGGTCACGGACGGTGACGGCGAGGACGGTGTGAAGAAGTCGCCGGCGGTTGCCATGTAGGGGAAAGCGAGGAGGCGCGGATGGCCAAGTTGTATTACGACAAGGATGCGGATCTCTCCCTCTTGAAGGGAAAGACCATTGCCATCATTGGCTATGGGAGCCAAGGACACGCCCATGCCCTGAATTTGAAAGATGCCGGCTTCGATGTGGTCGTGGGGCTCTACCGAGGCTCGAAATCCTGGGAGAAGGCGAAGGCGGACGGCCTCAAGGTCATGGCGGCGGACGAGGCGGCCTCGGCGGGCCACATCGTGATGATGCTGATCCCCGACCAGCACCAGCGGCAGGTCTATGTTGAGTCGATCCAACAGGGACTCACCCCAGGAAAGACCTTGATGTTCGCCCACGGCTTCAACATCCACTTCCACCAGGTCCTGCCCCCCAAGGACCTGGATGTCTCCATGGTAGCCCCAAAGGCCCCGGGTCACGTCATGCGCCAGATCTATACGGAGGGGTCCGGGGTGCCCGCCCTTGTGGCCATCCATCAGGACCGATCGGGGAAGGCAAAGGAGACGGCCCTGGCCTATGCAAAGGGTATCGGATGCACCAGGGCCGGCGTACTCGAGACCACCTTTCGGGAAGAGACCGAGACCGACCTGTTCGGGGAACAGACGGTACTGTGCGGCGGCCTGTCGGCCCTGATCAAGGCCGGATATGAAACGCTGGTGGAGGCAGGGTACCAGCCGGAGGTCGCCTACTTTGAGTGTCTCCACGAGGTAAAGCTCATCGTGGATCTCTTTTACCAGGGCGGTCTGGCCTATATGCGGTACTCGATCAGTGACACGGCCGAGTACGGGGATTATACCCGCGGCCCTCGCATCATCAACGACGCGGTGCGGGCTGAGATGAAGAAGATCCTGAAGGAGGTCCAAGATGGGACCTTCGCCCGGGAATGGATGCTGGAGAATCAAGCGGGCCGGCCGTGCTTTCTGGCGCTCCGGAAGAGAGATGCCGACCATCCCATCGAGGTGATAGGGAGAGAGCTACGCGCCATGATGAGTTGGATCAAGGGAGGGCCACGGTAATCCCTCGCGCCTGGTGCCCTCTTTGCCCGCACATGCCTCCGGATGTCCGGAGGCATTTTCGTTTGCCGTGTCCTTGACCGATCTCGTACGGGGCTGGCTTGACACCCTTTTTTTCGCTATGGTAGAAGTCATTCGGTTCCTCAAGGGCGACGCGAAAGAATCGGGACGGCCGCTGCCCGACTCCACGCACCTTTCGACTCACCCGATGAAAGGGAGAGCCAGGACCGGGAGTCTGCTCCTCCTGCTCCTCCTGGCTCTCGCGGCCGCTCTAGGCGTCCAGGCGCTCTCCGCCTATTTCGAGTATCTGGCGCTTGCCGATACGGTCCGCTTGGTGGTCCAGGACGTCACTCTGGCCCCCCAGCGCGTGACGGAAGGACAGGAACGGATCATGGCAAAGGTCCGGGAGCTAGGGCTCCCGATCCGGGAAGACCAGGTGATCTTGACGGCGGAGACAGGCAAGGTCTCGGCCAGAGTCAGATGGCAACGGCCGATCGGTCTTTTGGGGTTCACGATCCCCCTGGCATTCGAGGTCAAGGAGGCGCGATCTCTACGTTGAGTGACCCGATGATGTCTCCCGTAGACAGTCTGATTCCTCAGGCGGCCCCCCGTACGGCGGCCTTCCCAGACACACCTTCCTTTTTTGTCGCCCTGGTCGGTCCAACGGCAGTGGGGAAGACGGCACTCGCTGTGGCATTGGCGAAGGCGATAGGAGGGGAGATCGTGGCTCTCGATTCCATGCAGGTCTACCGCTCCCTGGACATCGGGACCGCCAAGCCGACACCGGAAGCCCAGAAAGAAATCCCTCACCACCTTATCGATGTGGTGGATCCGTGGGACCCCTTTACGGCCATTGACTACGCTCTCCGGGCCCGTCAGGCGTTGAAAGAGATCCATGCCCGGGGCCGATTGCCTCTTGTGGTGGGCGGCTCGGGGCTCTATCTCCGGGCCCTGTGCGGAGAGATCTTCAATGGCCCAAGCGGGGTCATAGGCATCCGGACGCGTCTCACGCAGGAGATGAAAAAAAGGGGGGCCGCCCTGTTGCACGCCCGTCTCACGCACCTGGATCCCTCGGTAGCGGCGAGGATCCATCCGAAGGACGCCTTCCGCCTCATTCGAGCCCTGGAGATCATCGAGGTCACCGGCAGGCGCGTGTCAGAACTCTGGGAAGCGCACCGCCAGGGACTGATGCGACCTTCCACCCTCCTCCTCGGCCTCCGCAGGGAGCGAACGGCGCTCTACAACCGGATCAACGACCGTGTGGATCGGATGGTGGCCTCGGGCCTGGTGGAGGAGGTCGATCGGCTCCTGAAGGCAGGCCATCCTCCACACCTCAAACCGCTTCGCAGTCACAACTACCGCCACATCATTGCGTACCTCCTGGGTGACGAGGATCTCGATGAAGCAGTGAGGCGAACAAAACAGGAGACGCGACATTACGCCAAGCGTCAGATGACGTGGTTCCGCAGCGAAAACGAGATCACGTGGTTCGACGTAACGGACGGCGACTCGGACAGGACCGCAGCACTCTTGATCGAGCATATCCAGCGGCGGCGAGAGCGGTATGGAACAGGTGAGGATTAGGGGAGGGGCCCGCGGACCTCACGGCCCGACGGCGGTCCCGGGTGATAAATCGATCTCCCACCGTGCCATCATCCTGGGTGGTTTGGCAGAAGGGGTCACCGAGATCTCAGGATGTCTCAGGTCGGAGGACTGCCAGCGCACTCTGGGTGCGCTCCGGGCCCTGGGAGTGGAAGCCGACGGGTGGGAGGGAGATCTTCTCCGAATCTATGGCAAGGGACTCCGCGGACTCCGAGAGGCGGCGGATAC